>RXOA01000139.1 GCA_003979035.1 Candidatus Bipolaricaulota bacterium | reverse complement strand
TCATCGCCGAACCGGAGACGGTGATCGAAAGCATCCGCAGGGCATTGTTCGGCGGGTAGTAGATGTACGGCCGAAGTCCCGCTTGCAGTGTGCCTGCCGATGACGTCAGGATCAAAGCCTACGTGATCTTCGAGAACGGACACGCGGAGATGCAATTGGAGCAGGCCGCCGTGTTCTCCGCCCAGAACTCGTAGCAGCGATCGGCGTTCACCGCCCACCGTTTGATTCCAAGATTGTTCGACCGGCAGGCCACGTCGAACGACGGCTCCGGATCGGTGCTGATTGCCCCCGCTTTGCAGGCTTGGCTGCACTTGTCACACGTGCGGCAGAAGTCCGTCAGCCCGAAGTCGATCGGCCGATCGGCCACAAGAGGCAGATCGGTGAATACCTTGCACAGTCGCACACAAGCGCCGTATTCGGGTGTGATCAGCAGACCGTTTCTGCCGAGTTGCCCGAGCCCGGCATCGATCGCCAGCGGGATGCTCAATGCGGTATCGTTTCCCATCGGCAGCGCCTTGTAGCGAAGGTTGCGAAGGAACTCCGCCATACAGGCGATGGCAAAGGCCATCTTCGAATAGCCGATGCCGGTTGCAGTCGCCGACGGATACTGCGGCGAGGTCGCCACGCCGTCCTTGTCCATCGCGATTGCCATGACGATGGCGTAGGTGCATCCGGCAGGGATCTCCACTGGATCCCCACTGCGGTCGTGCGAGTAGACGAACCGCTCGTTGACCCGACAGATGCCGACCAGGCTGGCGCCGAACTGCCGCGCGGTCCGCTTGACCTCCTCGGTCATCACTCCCGGATCGGCTTCGTGGCGGCCGAACTGCATCATGCTCGGATCTGCTTGCCCCAGGCGTTCCCACGAGAATGCTCCGCGGAAGCAATCGTGAACGGTCCACGACGCGAGCAGGCGAGCGAACTCGACGCGTGAGTAGCCGGCCTCGTTCGCTGAGATCCGCCCGGCGGCGAGATCCCGATACTCGACGCCGTGGAAACCGGCCTCGCGATCCCAGAATCGACGCATGAACACCGTGTTGCGCTGGTCGAACCGCCGGTGAACACCAGGATTGATCTGGTACGTCGGCTCGTTCACTCGTTTCACCACATTCGCCCCCTGGCCTCCGAGAAGTCCGCATCCGGTCCCAGCTGGCAACCGACGGGGTCCGGAGCTACGGCAATCCTATGGGGCGTCGCAGAGCCGTGCAAGGCAGCCGAGCGAGGGGCGGCCGTTCTTGCTTGCGCCACTTCGAGTTTCTCGAGCTGACGTCGATCGCTTTCCCTCGAACTTTCGGCGGATGCTTCCGCCGAAGGTTCAGGAGGCGCAATGCGTCCCCTTGCCCATCGAGATCGATTGAATCGGCGGCCGCTTCTGCGAGAGAATCAAGCCCGCCAGGAAGGGAGGAAGATGCGAATCAGAGTGTTCGAGCCGCGTGATGAGCAGGCTGTGGTTCAGCTGTGGACCGAGTGCGGGTTGGTCGTTCCTTGGAACAATCCCCATCGCGACATCGAGCGGAAGCTCAAGGTGCAGCCCGAGATGTTTCTTGTTGCATGCTCCGAGCCGGACAACCGCATCGTCGGCTCCGTCATGGCCGGCTACGATGGTCATCGTGGTTGGATCAACTATCTCGCCGTGCTTCCCGAGCACCGTCGGAAAGGGATCGGCACACGCTTGATGAACGAGGGCGAACGTTGCCTGCGGGCTGCCGGATGCCCCAAGATCAACTTGCAGGTCAGAAGTACGAACACTTCTGTCCTTGCGTTCTACGAACACTTGGGATTCAAGTCGGACGATGTCGCCAGCCTTGGCAAGCGACTCGAAGCAGACGAGTGAGGAGGACGCGCCATGACATACAGCGAAGATCTCGACGGCCGGATCGCGACCTGCATCGCGGCGTGGGACACGTTTCGCAGGAAGATGTTTGGCGGCACGTGCTACCTGCTGGACGGCCGCATGATGTGCGGTGTCTACAAGGACTTCCTTATCCTTCGGCTTGGCGAACAAGGCGCATCCCGTGCCATGAGCAGTCCCTCCGTGCATCCGTTCGACATCACCGGACGGCCGATGAAGGGTTGGGTCATGGTGGAGGAATCTGTGGTCATCGAAGACCGGTTGTGCCGGTGGCTGGAGGAAGCGCGAGCGTTTGTGGAGACTCTCCCCTCGAAGACGACGTAGAAGCGTGGTCTTTCCACCAGGACGTTCGCGGCGAGATTCCGGACGTGGATCTTGTGGCGCCATGTCCGGGATGCAGACGTAGGCCCACACCACCGAGAAGAGATCTCCGCACAACAAGAAGTTTTACCCGGTGGTTATTGAAGATCTAAATGAACCCGGGTAGAATGTCGTCACGAGCAATCTGATCCACAGGAGATCCGCACCATGACGGAAACAACGATTCACCCCTGTACGGCTTTCGAGGGAGATCAACGGATTGCATCCGGGGAGCTTCTTCAGGTCGTGAGAAGGGCCAAACAGGCGATTGATCGGAAGGAACATGCTTCGGTCTTGATCTTTGACGATTCCACGAGCGAGGTCATTGATGTCGACTATCGCGGCACGGAGGATGATGTGGTCAGGAGACTGGAGGAAGAGTCGGGCGGGACAGGGAATGGCTCCGTCACCTCATCGCCTCCTCCGGATTCAAGCGTCAGGCGCGGTCCCGGGCGACCCAGATTGGGTGTGGTATCCGGCGAAGTGACGCTGCTGCCGAGGCATTGGGCATGGCTCAAGAGCCAACCGGGAGGAGCCTCGGTGACGCTCCGCAAGTTGGTCGAGGAAGCGAGGAAGCTTGATCGACTTTGCGATTCGGTGCGCCGCTCGCAGGAGGCGACGTTTCGCTTCATGACCGTGATGGCGGGAAATCTGGACGGGTACGAAGAAGCGGCACGGTCGCTTTTTGCGGGAGATCGCAAACGGTTCGATGATCATACGAATTCGTGGCCGACGGATGTCCGCGATTACGCCCGGAAGCTGGCCGAAGCGGCGTTCGGGAATGGTGGAGGAAGCCAAGCGAAAGGATGAAGGGGATCGGTGGCGCCGGCGATTGTCTGTCGGGTGAGAGGAGTCCTGAACATGCGAGAGAGCGTATCCGGGAAGCTTGTTACGGTTTGCGCCTACCAGGAGAAGCATATCGACGCGCTTTTCGAGGCGGTGTCAGAGTCGATTTCGGACGTTGCTCGCTACGAAACATGGTGCCACCCGGGATTCACACGTGACGAAGCGGCGGAATACGTCAACTGGTGGCGCACGGCGTGGGCGGCGCGGAGCGCGTTCTACTTCGCTGTCGAGGACAGCGAGACAGGCATCCTGGTCGGGAGTTGCGGCCTGAGCGGCATTTGCTCGGAGCATCGGCGCGCTGAGCTTGGCTATTGGATCCGCAGCGGTCAAACTGGGCAAGGCTTTGCCACCGATGCGGCGCGAGCGGTCGCCCGGCTGGGATTCGAGGATCTCGGATTGGCGCGGATCGAGATCGAGGTCTCCGTAGACAACGCTGCGAGCCTACGAGTCGCGGAGAAGGTAGGCGGCACGCGTGAGGGGACTCTGCGTCAGCGGTTGATTCTCCCCGCGGGCCCCACGGATACGGTGATGTTCGCACTACTACGAGACAACACAGCGGCAGCCGTCGAAGGGATGGAATGATCATCGACCCGAATCAGGAGAAGCCCTCAACAGAAGAGCGATCTCGCCTCCAACGAGGCGAAGCGATCGCGATGGGGATCCCCATCGGGGTCGGAGCCGGGATTGGCCTTGGCGTGGCAATGAGAAACATCGGCTTGGGGATTGCCATTGGAGCAGGAGCCGGAGTGTTGATCGGCCTTGTCATCGAGAGGAAGCGCCAAGGCCAGAGCGAGGAAGCGAGGCCCACAAGGGGAGACGCGAGTGAATCGGCGAGACAACACGTTCATGATCAGCAGTAGGCGATTCTTCATGGAAGTCGACCCCGCACCGATCGAATGTGGCCCCTGCATCCGCCGCTCGCAGCAAGACGCCAGCCCAACCGAGACAGCTACGGGCAACGCCGCGCTCGGGGAGCGGTGCCTTCGCGCCGCCGCGCTCCCGACATCCGCCCATCGTCGTCCTCATTCAATCGAAGGAGTCTCCTGCCGAGAGCCGGACGCCCAAACCTCGCAGCAACCGCCGAGCAGGCGAGTTGGGTCTTGATCCGGTTCTCGGGACAAGCCTTCCAAGGGATGCGGCGAGAAGACACGATTTGGCAGGCCTGCTACAATAAGGCATCTCGTAGGCACTTGAAGAGGGGGATTCTCGATATGGTTCGAGTTCGGTTTGCGCCCAGCCCTACCGGTTACTTCCACGTAGGCTCGGCGCGCACAGCGCTGTTCAACTGGCTGTTTGCCAGGCACTATCACGGAACGTTCATCCTGCGGATCGAAGATACCGACCGCGAGCGGTCGACCGATGAATCCATCGACCAGATCATCGAATCGATGACGTGGCTGGGATTGGATTGGGACGAACGGTACCGGCAAACCGATCTCACGCCCGACCACCTGCAAGCGGCTGAACAGCTAATGGAGAACGGCCAAGCCTACGAACTGGATGGGGCGTGGTGGTTCAAGGTGCCGGCCGATGGGGAAACGGTCGTTCATGACTCTGTGATGGGCGATGTGACGTTTCGCCATGAGGAGTTCAAGGACTTCGTCATCCGCCGCTCGGATGAAACGTTCGTCTACAACTTCGTCGTGGTGGTCGATGATTCAAACATGAAAGTCACCCACGTCATTCGCGGGGACGATCACCTGATCAACACCCCGAAGCAGGTCCTCCTGTATCAGGCGTTGGAGCGGCCGTTGCCGCAGTTTGCCCACTTGCCGCTGATCCTTGGTGAGGATCGCGCCCGTCTCTCGAAACGGCATGGCGCGTCCTCGGTACTCGAATATCGACAGATGGGGTTCGTGCCCGAGGGGCTAATCAATTTCCTTGCACGGCTGGGATGGTCCCACGGCGACGACGAGCTGTTTGACCGTGACGAGTTGATTCGCTTGTTCACCCTCGAAGAGATCAATCGATCGGCGGCGGTGTTCAACCACGAGAAGCTGTACTGGACGAACCAACAGCACATGAAGCGGCTTGATCTTGAAGGTTTGGCAGGGCTTGTCCGGCCGTTTGCAGTCGCTGAGCAATCGGCAACGGCCGAGCAGTGGGACGCCATCGACCGCGATCGCCTTCATCTGGGGGTCGACCTTCTGCGGGATCGCTCGAAAACGCTTGTCGATCTCGCAAAGGTGTTGGAGATCCTGTTTGCGGCGACGCTCGAGCCGGAGGAGCCGATCGTTCTCGAGGATCGCCAGCGGGTGCTCGTCGCCGCCGTTGCCGATGCATTGGCGGAAGCGAACGCCTGCGAGTTCACACCCGATGCTGTTCACGACATCGTCCAGAGTGTGCTGGCGGCGAACGACGCCAAGCTCAAGGAGATCGCCAAAGCCGTTCGCCTTTGTATCACCGGACGAAAGGTGGGACCGGGGCTGTTTGAGATCATGTCCGCCGCAGGGCAGGATCTTTCTGTCGGTCGCCTCCGTGCGCTTGTGCGATAGCAGCGAAAGGGGAAGCACATCGTGTTGTCTCGATCATGGTTGGCGCTCGGACGGCAATCGATGGCCTTGGCGAGGCTTGTGGTCGCGACCTGTTTGCTCTTGTCGGTGTTCGGTGGGCGCGCCGCCGGAGCCACCGCGCAGCTGCGGTATGTGGATCCGGTTTCCGATTTGGTGTCCGGTTGCCTGCTGCAAGCGTTTCAGCTCACAGCGGGCCTCCCCGACGGCGTGTCCATCGAGCAGACGACGCAAGGCGAACGGCAGTTCCAGGCCGAAGATGTCCGGTCGGGGAAACTGCGACTCGGCGGTGGGGAGTACCCTGTTGCTGTCGCGCTCAGCACGGAAGGCATTGTGCTGCTTGCCGACACCAACCAAGATGGCGCGATGATGCGCATCGCCTGGCAGGGAATGACCGCTGACGGCCGGTTGGTCGCCACGGTTCCGTTGCGCATCTACAATGAGCAGGGTGCCGACCGCGAGTATCCCCTTCTTCTTCTGTGGGACCCGTTCGTCCCGTTTGTGCTGGCGTACTGCCGCGGCGGGTATACTTCGGGGACGATCGACCTGGGTGGTGTCGAATACTTGCTTGCAGTGGTAGATGACGACTCGGACGGCCGATACGATGATCTGGAATCGGGAACGTTGTTCATCGATTCCGATCGGGACGGTGTGTTGCTTGCGACGATGGACTCCCACGAGCAGTTCGCTCTTGACGAATTGTTCAACCTCGACGGAACCACCTACGCGGTCTCCGAAGTGGCATCGAACGGGATGGCAATCGTGATTGTGGAGAGCGCGCGGTCCGTCGCCGCGAAGGTCCCACTGATCGTTGGTTCTGACGCCCCGTCGTTCGCGGCCGAGACGACGGAGGGCGTGGTCGTGTCGCTTGAGGATCTCCACGGGAGCGTGGTGCTTCTCGATTTCTGGGCCGGGTGGTGCTCGCCGTGCGTGCAAGAGCTTCCCGGCGTGCAAGCATTGCACGAAACATGGTCGGAGCAAGGATTGGTCGTCCTCGGTATCAGCCTTGATCGCAGCGAGACGGCGATGGGGCGTGCCGTGGAGGAGCATGGGTTGACCTACGTTCAGCTCTACGATGGAGATGATGCAATCTCCGATTTGTACAGGATTGCCGGAATCCCGATGACGTATGTGGTCGGCCGAGACGGCACAATTGTCGCTCGCGGATTGCGAGGGTTGGAGCTACGCGAGGCGGTGGAGGCGGAACTCGATCGCGATCCGGTGGGAAGCGAGGGTCCAGTGGATGGCGAGGGGGAATAGCGTGAGAAGCAAGCCTGGACGATGGATGTGCCGCCGATCGACCGTAGCGTGGACCTGGATCGGGCTTGCGGCTCTGGTGCTCGCGCTTTTCGGGCTCGGCGTCCTGGCGCAGGATCCGATTCTCGAAGTCAGCTCCTTTCCCGATGTGCTCCAACTTCCTCCGGACGGCGAGGCCGTCGCGCGTGTCTTCCTTGGCAACCCGACGATCACCGAGGCCGATGACGCCGAGGTTTTCTTGCTTGTTGTGCCGGATGATCTGGCGGTAGCGTCCGATCCCGAGATTCTCGCCAAGATCGATCCGTTCTCGGATGGTTATCTTGATCTCCGCTTCCTGGCCCAAGGGCTTCCCGAAGGAACGTACGAGGTCTTGGCAGAGCTGGTCTACACATACTGTGACGATGATAGTTGTTTCGAAGTGGTCGAGCCGCTCTCGTTCGTGCTGGACGTTCGAGAGGGGGCGGTGCCGATCGCTGTGGATTCGTTCGGATCCCATCAGGGAGCTGTGGGGTTGCTTCCCCTGCTTATCGCAGGCGTCGTTCTTGCCGCAGCACTGATTGTGTTCGTGTTTGTGCGGAAAGCCGTCATTGTTGTTCTCGCCGTGGGGTTGATTGCAGTGGGGGCATTGGCGTACGGGGTGCTCAATGATCAACACGAGCAGGCACAGGGGATCGGATCGGTGCTGTGTACATCCTGTGTGGGGATTGAGGAATCCTCGCACGGAGAGCCGAGCTTGTCCGCTGCGACGCGATCGGCGCTTGCGGCGATCGAAGGTCCGGAGACAACGGAAGTCCTCGTGTTCTATGCCGTGTGGTGCCATTCCTGCCCGTATGCGGAAGCGATGGTCGAGGCATTCGCCGCCGAAAGCAGGTGGCTTGAGTACCGATTCATCGACGTGGAGATGGAGCCGGAACAGGCGGCGCAGTACAACGTGATCCGATCCGGCCGGACGATCGTCCCGGCCACGGTGCTTCCGGAAACAGGCACCGTGCTGTTCGGCGTCGCGGATCTGGAGCAGCGGCTGCTCGATGCGCTGAGGCGTGCGCCATGAGCCCCCTGTCTTGGTTGCGGCTTCAGACGAGCCGGCGGGTCCTCCAAGGGGCAGGGATTCTCTTCGGGCTATTCGGCGTGACCGGAATCGGGATGACACACATCATCTTCCCTGGACTTCACTGCTACGCCTGCCCGCTTGCGATCACCGTGTGCCCAATCGGGCTGATTCAGAACCTGATTGTGTTCGGGACGGTCCCTTATTTCTGGTTCGGCGCCGTCGTCGCCTACGGATTGTTCGCCGGGCGCGGCTTCTGTGGCTGGTTCTGCCCGTTCGGCACGCTCAACGACCTTCTGTCGTTCCGCAAGGTGCGGATTCTGAAGTCCGCTTCTCTGGCGAAATATGCCGTTCTTGTGGGAACGATTGTTGCGGCGTGGGCGATGGCGGACACGGTGTTCTGTAAGATCTGTCCCGCGGCTTCGCTCGAGGCGTCGATCCCGTATCTGTTCATGGGCGTGGCCACCGTCAACCGTCCGTTTCTTGTCCACATGGCATCGCTTGGCGTGACGCTTGTGGGCATGGTCCTCGTGGCCCGCTTCTGGTGCCGGTATCTGTGCCCGATGGGGGCGCTGCTGTCGCTGTTCAATCGGGTGAGTCTTCTCCGGTTGCGGCTTCAAGAGCACAAGTGTACCGACTGCGGAACTTGCGCGACAAAGTGCCCGATGGGCCTTGAGCCGCACTTCGACCACGACAACCACAACTGCATCAAGTGCGGATTGTGTGCGACGGAGTGTCCGACGGGAGCGTTGCGGCTGACGTTGTCGCCGCGGAGAGCCCGTGATTAGAGCCGCTCTCCTCGGCATCGTCCAGGGACTGACGGAGTTCCTTCCCGTTTCCAGCTCCGGGCACCTGGTACTCGCACGGAGGCTGCTTCATGTTGAGGCACCGGCCACGCTGCTCGCTGTCGTGCTGCATCTGGGAACGCTCGTATCAATCTTGATCGTGTTCCGTCATGAGGTTTGGCGTCTGCTTCGAGCGGCCTTTCGTCGCGATGATCC
Organism: Candidatus Bipolaricaulota bacterium; assembly: GCA_003979035.1. Taxonomy (GTDB): domain Bacteria; phylum Bipolaricaulota; class Bipolaricaulia; order UBA7950; family UBA9294; genus RXOA01. The sequence continues at coordinate 1,101 of RXOA01000139.1, read as the reverse complement.
CGTGGGAAGACGGTGGCTGGCGAAGCTCATCGTTGCTTCGGTTCCGATTGCCGTGGTGGGTTGGTTCGCCGCATCCGCGATCCGCACCGCCTTTGATTCGACGCTTCTCGTAGGAATCTGTTTGCTGCTGACGGCCGGTTTGTTGTTCGCGGCCCACACGGCAGCAAAGCGCGGCACGTCCAGGCGGCAGGAGCCGCGTGTTCGGGATGCGGTCTTGATCGGACTTGCGCAAGCAACCGCCGTGTTGCCGGGAGTGTCACGCTCGGGGGCGACGCTGTCGGCGGCGCTTGTCTGCGGTTTGGAGGAGCAGGAAGCAGTTCGGTTCTCGTTCCTATTGTCGATCCCCGCCGTGCTTGGCGCCGCGGCTTCGGAACTCCTCGCAATCGGCGAAATCGGTGGTGTCGATCAAGTCAGCAGTCTGGTGATCGGCGGTACCGCGGCGGCCGCGGTCGGCTGGCTGGCGATCCATGGCGTTCTCATTGCCGTGCGCCGCGGTCGTCTGGGATGGTTCGGCGTTTACTGCGCCCTGCTCGGAGTTACGACGATTGTTGTTTCGATGACCGTCGGGGCAAGCTGACGGCTACGGAGCCTTGGTGAGCGTCCACACCGCAAGGGCGATCGTCGCCGCGAACAGTGCAATGGCAGCGGCAACGGCACCAAATGACGGTGGCGTGGACAGGCGAGCGGCCTGCTCCGTGTCTGCGGCAATCGGCCCGTCCGTAATCAACGGATCCACAAGCTGCACTTGCCATGTCCATTGTGTGACGCTTGCTTGAGCTTGAGCCTGAACCACGGCTGCGCCATTCGATTCGGGAGGAGGGAAGCGCCATACCTCGAACTCGGTGGGATCGACCACAAGCGCAACGGGAGTCGCAGATCGCATCCATCGTGTTTCCCCCGAAGCGACGTCTGCGACGGCAAAGAAGCTTGCACCCCGTTCGCTGGTTGCACTGACGACAAGCTCGGCGTCGATCGCAAGGTTCGCGATCTGAACCAGCGCGTATCCCGGGGAATCGTTGGCCGATTCCTGCTCGGACACAAGTGTGATGGCCACAGACGTTGCTGCCGGAACGATTCGCGGTGCGGCAACGACTACGTAGC
>RXOA01000138.1 GCA_003979035.1 Candidatus Bipolaricaulota bacterium | reverse complement strand
GAGCTGTACACGCTGCCGCGACCTCTCGCGCCCGGAGAAGCGGTTTCTGGATGGGGGGGCGGCACGCTTCATTACCCGACCGAAGAGGAATGGTACGTGTTCGTCGACCTGTTCCCCGGAGCGAACTACGAACACCCGGTTCAGCATGTATTTGTCAGCCGCGGGACCGGAGCGATCACGAGCGTCGTGGAATCGACGACCCCACCTCGCTACCTATTCAACGAGATGGAGATCGCTGCGCCGGCAGTCTTCCCGAACGTGTTCAATAGCTACCTTCCCGACCTGTTTGATCTGTCGCAGGTGGCCTACGCTCAGAATGCGCCGGCTGGCGCTCCCGAGCCGCCGACGCCACCCGCACCACCGGCCGCGGTCGGAGAGCCGGAGACCAGCCAGGCACCCTCCAATGTGAATCCGCAGGCGTTCAACAATTTCGTGCCGTCCGGCAGCAGCCTGTACGTATACTATGGCGGCAGCTACACGACGGTCGGTTCAACATCGCTCGGCGGATACTTGCCGGTGTATGTGAACATGCCGAGCGGCGGCTTGCTGTGGATCATGGAGTACTATCAGAATCTCGGCTCGTGGCAATACCATCTGTACGTCATTCCATCAAGCGGGTGGCAGCAGCTTTGGTTCCAGGGCGACGTCGAAGGATGGCACTCGATCATCGCCTATGCGGGCGGATCATGGACCAATTGGATTCACATCCTTGTTGGATCGGCTCCGTCGACGTGCAGCGTGTCACCGACGTCGCTCAACTTCGGCAACGTTTCCGTCGGCAACTCCTCAAGTCAGACGTTCACGATCTCCAACGCCGGGGCCACTCTGTTGAGTGGAACAGTGTTTGAGAGCTGCTCCGAGTTCAGCGTGTCTCCGGCCACCTACAGCCTTCTTCCGGGCATGTCAAAGACGTTCACGGTGACGTTCTCCCCGACGAGCGGAGGGAGCAAGACATGCACGATCAACACAAGTTCGCCTTGCGGGAATGTCGTTGTCACGGGAACGGGGCAAACCGCGCCGTCGGGTACCTGCGTTGTTTCTCCGACTTCATTGTCGTTCTCCGGCGTCCCGGTTGGCGGAAGTTCGTCGCAGACATTCACGATTACCAATGCGAGCACGAGCCTTCAGGGCGGTTCGATTCTTGAGGGTTGCTCCGAGTTCAGCGTGAGCCCGAACATTTACCTGTTGGGACCGGGTTCATCGTTGACGGTCACGGTGACGTTCTCGCCGACAAGTTCGGGAACAAAGACGTGCACCATCACAAACAGCGGCGCCTGCAGTGATGTCTCGGTCATTGGCTCCACCGGAGGATTCCCCGGCTGTTCGGTTTCGCCGACTTCGATCAACTTCGGGTCCGTCCCTGTCGGAGGTAGTTCCGCTCAGACATTCACGGTGAACAATTCCGGAACGACGGTCGTCTCAGGGACCGTTTCCGAGTCCTGCGCATCGTTCAGTGTGTCGCCGTCGAGCTACACGCTGTTCCCCGGAGGATCGGCAACGTTCACGGTGACGTTTGCGCCGTCAAGCTCGGGCACGAAGACCTGTGCGATCAATGTGGGCTCCTGCGGATCCGTTACCGCGACCGGCGTTGCGACGTCGATGCCGGCATGCTCGGTTTCCCCGACATCGCTCAACTTCGGATCGATCCCTGTCGGAGGCAGTTCCGTTCAGTCGTTCACGATCAGCAATACAGGAACCGCGGTTCTCTCTGGAACCGTGACGGAGTCCTGCGCTTCGTTCAGCGTGTCGCCGTCGAGCTATACACTGTTCCCTGGCGGATCGGCGACGTTCACGGTGACATTTGCGCCGTCAAGCGCGGGTACGAAATCCTGCACAATCAATCTGGGCAGTTCGTGCGGAGCGGTCACGGCGACCGGTGCCGGAGCGGTTCCAATCGGACAGAAGTATGCGATTCTGTTGAGTGGCGGCGTGGATGCGGCCAACAACCATCCTCGCTATCTGAATGATCTGACCGAAATCTACTGGACGTTGAGAAACGTCTACGGTTACTCGCCATCGAACATCTATGTGCTGTATGCGAACGGGACCGGCGCTTCGTGGGTCACGCACGCGGCCACAAAGGCGAACGTCCTGTCCGTGTTCTCGATGCTCCAGGGAGCGATGACCAGCAGCGACGAGCTGTTCATGTACGTGACGAATCACGGTGGACAGATCGTCAGCGGAACCAATCAAGCGCGGATCTGGCTCTGGAACTACGAGTCGATCACGGATTGGGAACTCGCAAATCAAGTCAGTCTGATGCCGAGTGGCGCGGAGAAGTACTTCGTGTTCGAGCAGTGCTACAGCGGAGGCCTCGTGGACAACCTCGCCGGAGCCAACCGGCACATCGCGACCGCCGCCAATTGGAATGAAGTCTCGTTCGCGAGCGACGGCGTCAATGATCAGGGAAACGGCGCGCTGACGTTCGATGAGTTCGTCCTTCATTGGACCGCGGCGGTCACGGGGATGTATCCGAACGGATGGCCGCTGTTGTCGAACGCGGACACGAATTTCGACGGCAATGTCAGTTTGGATGAGGCGTTCTTCTACGCGCGGACCTGGGACAGCGCAGCGGAAAGTCCGCAGCGCAGCAACCCAAGCGGGATCGGAACGGGCGGTCTGTAGAAACAGACGTGGCGAAACGCGGCGCCGGCCGGTTGGGCGGCGCCGCGTGTTGTTTGAAGGGGGCGCAACGTGATGCGCGGAAGGTGGAAGCGTGCTGCCGCAGTTTGGCTGGTTGTGCTGGCGTTTGCTCCCGCAATTGCGGGGATCGCGCAATCGACCGAAGGTGTCCGATGGGTGATCGTGCAGTTTCAACCTGGCCGGGATCAACAGGAGAACATCAGTTCGATCGACATGGCGATCGAACTTGCCGGTTCGATCGGAGCGGACTTCGTGCTGCTGCCGGAGTTGGCAACGACGATGTATCCGTGGGGTAGCGGAGCGGACGTGCGGAGCTATTACATCGAGGCGGCGGAGGCGGTCCCTGCCGGCGCAACGTGTCAGCGGTTCGCTGCTCAGGCGGCTCGATATGAAATGTATGTCGGATGGGGAATGGCGGAATCGGATGGGGCGGGGGGCGTCTACAACAGCTTCGTCATGATCGGTCCGGACGGCTCTCTTGTGGGGACCTATCGCAAATTGCATCTGGTTCCGGGGATCGAAACGTCGATCTTCCGTCCGGGTAGCGAGTTTGAGCTTCTGAACACGTCGTTTGGCCGGATCGGAATCCTGATCTGTTTCGATCGGCGGTTTCCGGAGTTGGCAAGGGCGTACGCGCTCCAGGGAGCGGATCTTCTTGTCGTCGCATCGGCAACCAACGACGGCGCCGTTGACGAATTCCTGCTTCCCGCCCGCGCCTACGAGAACGATGTGTGGCTTCTGTTCGCCAACCAAATCGGCCCGCATCCGCAACCCGGAATCGCCCCCATGCACGGTGACAGCCGGATCATCGATCCGCTTGGCGTGACCCGCGCGCGTGCCTCTTCCGATGCTGTCGAGCTTCTGGTCCTGGATGTGTCGCTGCGAGATCTCGCGCTTGGTTCCGGGATTCTCGCATGGCGGCGACCGGACATGTACCAGCAACAGTCGGCGATCGTCGACGAAACAGAAACGGTGCCGACGGATCCCTCCGCCGGCGGATTCGATCTAGACGATGCGGTCTCTTTCGCGCGGCAGATGGGGACGACTGGAAGCGTGGAGGGAGCTTCGATGGGCGATGAAGCGCCGATCGTGTACGCCCTTCCGCGATTGATTGTTGCAGGAGAGCGGATCGAAAGCTGGACCCAGACTGTTTTCGAAGCCACGAATGACGCATGGTTCGTGTTTATCGACCTCGAACCGGCGGCGAATTGGGAACATCCGGCGCAGTATTTGTTCATGGATGCGGCAAGCGGTGAAGTGACGATTGTGGCTGCCACAGTGCCGCCGATGAACCTGTCCGAGTTGATTGTCCCGGCGGACGAGCCGGCCGGCGGTTGAAACGGGAGTTGGCTGCCCCGTAGAATCCCCCCACGTGCCGCAAGCACGATAACCCGGAGGGGTGGGAGAGCGGCCGAATCCGCCAGTTTGGAGAACTGGTGTACCCTCGTGGTACCGCGGGTTCAAATCCCGCCCCCTCCGCCAGTGCCTGTGCTAGGTGGGGGGCTAGCGGTCCCCTGAATCCACAACCCGCTCGAAGTGGAGCCGAACGATCTCCCCGAGGGTGGGGAAGAGGGTCTGCCTTGGGAAAGCGGTGATGAGGGTCGAGCTCTCTACGGCGCATGTTGGTGAACCCCGTCAGGCCCGGAAGGGAGCAGCGGTAAGCCGACCTCTGTGGGTGTTAGGGAATTCCTTGACCTGAGCTGGCTCCCCAAGAAGCGCCTCCGAACCAGTTTCAAAGAGACTCTCGCACAGGCGCACTCCTTGAACGTCGACCATCGGTCTTCGATGATCAGCCCGCCGAATCGTGTGCGGGCTTCCGACCGATCTATCATGGCTTCGGCGGAGTCGACGTGAGCAAAGGAGGGGTGATGCGCGCATTCTTCTGTATCGTGCTTCAGGAAGAGATCCGCAGGCTTCTCGGAGGGATTGCGGGCGAGTTGCGACGGTCGACAAACGTTCGCGCATCGTGGGTCTCGGCCGACAACTACCACGTCACGCTGCAGTTCCTTGGCGAGATCGACGCGATGCTTGCCGTGGACCTGCAGCGGAAGGCCGAGGCGGCAATCGGCGATCAAGCGGCATTCGATGTGTTGCTTGACCGCGTGTCGGGCTTCCCGACTGCAGACCGTCCAAGGGTTGTGTGGGCCGGAGGTTCGGCTCGCGGATCGTTTGCGGATCTGGTTCGCTTGATTTCCGATGCGATCGTACCCCTTGGGTTCCCGAGAGAGCGAGAGTCGGATGTCTTCCACATCACCCTCGCCCGTCTCAAGGGAGCGGCTGATCGGGAACTTGTCCGGGCGATCAGCGAGGCGAGCGATCGGGTGGCGCCGATTCCCGTAAGGGTGGCCGGGGTGACACTGATGGAAAGCAGGTTGACGCAGCGGGGCGTGCGGTATTGCCCCCTGTTCGAAATCCCTCTGACCGGCTAGGGGGAGCACCGAATGCCGTTCGAATGGTTGGATCACACCTCGGATATCGGAGTTCGCGGGATCGGCCACACGATCGAAGAAGCGTTCACCGAAGCGGCCCGCGGGATGTTTGCGATGATGGTCGATCTGTCGACCGTCCGCGGGAGGAAGCGGCTCGAGGTGGGCTGTCAAGCGCGGTCGCGTCAGTCGCTTCTTGTGGCGTGGCTGGCGGAGCTTCTCGCGCAGAAGGACCTGACGTACAGTTTCTTCTCTTCATTCACGGCGGAGATTACCATCTGCGAAGACGGCTGGCGGCTCAGCGGGTGGTGTGACGGAGAGGAGATCGACCCTGCTCGGCACAGGCTGGGCACGGAAGTGAAGGGAATCACGGCCTCCGGATTGCGTGTGGAACAGGTAAACGGACGTTGGATCGCAGAGTGTATCGTGGATGTCTGAGATGGAGGAGATGACTCGACGATGAGGCGGATTGACGTTCGGAAAGTTGACGTGAACGAATGGGAAATCCCCCGCACCGGCGAGATGCGCGTTCCAGGGAGACTGTACGCCACCGAGAGGATGGTTGCCGAACTCATCGAAGAGACGGAGACCCCGAGTGCATGGAGCGCACTCGCCCAGCTCTGCAGCGTTGCCGCACTGCCCGGGATCCAGGGAACAGCGATCGCTTTGCCCGATGTCCATCCCGGCTACGGATTCCCGATCGGCGGGGTGGCGGCATTCGATCTCTCGGACGGCGTGGTTGTGGTCGGAGGGGTCGGATTCGACATCAATTGCGGGGTGCGTCTTCTGTCGACGCCGTTGTCCCGGAAAGATGTTGCGGGGCAGGTGAAGCTTGCGGATAGGCTGTTCGAGAAGATTCCGGCGGGCCTGGGCTCAAGGGGGCGGCTTCGTCTGAGAATCGAGGAGATCGATCAGCTCCTGAGCGATGGCGCATGCTTTGTCGTTGGGCGGGGTTTCGGAACAGCGTCGGACCTTGAATTCACCGAGAGCCATGGAAGGCTTCCAGGGGCCGATCCGGCGGCGGTCAGCTTGCGGGCGAAACAGCGGCAGTTTCAGCAGGTAGGGACGCTGGGCTCTGGGAATCACTACGTTGAGTTGCAGGTTGTCGAGAGCCTTCTTGACCCCGAGGCGGCGAAGGCGTACGGACTGGAAAGGGAGCAGATCGTGGTCGCGATCCACAGCGGGTCGCGAGCTCTGGGACATCAGATCGGGCAGGATTCGCTTCGTGAGATGGAGGAGGCGGCAAGCAGGTTCGGGCTGCCGATCCTTGACAAAGAATTGGCGTGCGCGCCGATCGGAAGCCCGGAAGGCCGTCGGTACTTGGCGGCAATCGCCTGCGGCGCGAACTGCGCTTTCGCGAACCGCCAGGTGATCGCGGATCTTGTTCGACAGGCGCTGTGCGATCATTACACGATGCGCAGGAGCGAGATCCGGACGGTCTACGATATCGGACACAACTTCGCCCGGATCGAAAACCATGTCATCGACGGCGTGGGGAAGAAGGATGTCCTCGTGCATCGAAAAGGATCTACACGTGCGTTTGGGCCGGACGCACCGGACGTGCCGTCGGCGTACCGCGAGGTAGGCCATCCGACGATTGTCGGAGGCACGATGGGCACGGCATCGTATGTGATGCGGGCAACCGAGAAGGGGATCGAACGGACCATCGCCAGCGGGATCCACGGAGCGGGTCGCCGTCTGTCCCGCAAGAAGGCGGCGAAGCGGTTCTGGGGCGAGAAGACTCAGCAGGACCTGGAAGGTCTGGGGATCCTTGTCCGGGGCCACAGCGCGCGGGGGCTGGCCGAAGAAGCTCCGCTTGCCTACAAGGACATCGACGAAGTGGTCTCTGCTTCAATCGACGCCGGGATCACACGGCCGGTGGCAAGGCTTCGCCCGCTGATCGTCATCAAGGGGTAGGGCGCTGCCAGCTTCCTCGCTGCGTGAACGAACGGGCGTGCCGAGCAATGGCCTTGGCCAGCAAGAGCGGATCGTGTTTTGCCGTCAGCTTGCCCGCGATTTCAAGTTCCCCGAGAATCGGCTCACGGATGATGCGCACCCCAAACGCGTTCGGCTCGGTGAGGTCGTCAAGCACCGGCCCGGCGGCCTCTTCACGGTAGCGTTCAAGGATCGAGGGGGACAGGGGAGCGGCGTTGACGATGATTGCGTCGAAGCGCTGCAGTCTGACGTATCGATTCAGCGTCGAGAGGTGGTCGCGGAGCGTGTAGCCATCGGTCTCCCCGGGTTGGGTCATCAGATTGGCGACCAGGATCTTCTCCGCGGACGCCGCCTCGACGACCGCAGCGATGTCTTTGACGAGGAGATTGGGGATGAGACTGGTGTAAAGGCTCCCGGGGCCGAGAATGATGAGATCGGCATCGCGGATCGCATCAAGCACCGGTTCGTACGCCGACACGTTGTCGGCGTCGAGGAAGACTTCGCGAATGCAGCGCGGATCGTTGGCAATTGCCGTTTCCCCAACCACGCGGGCACGATCGTCCATGATCGCCACGAGGTGCGTGTCGGCAAGGGTCGCCGGCAGAACCCGGCCTCGGACATCCAAGATGTGGCTCATTTCCTCGATCGCTCGATCGAAGCTTCCGGTGGCCTGCGTGAGACCGGCAAGGAGGAGATTCCCTAGCGAATGACCTTGGAGGGGAGCGCTCTTCGTGAAGCGGTGCTGAAACAGATGCGCAATCCGCTGTTCATCTTCGGCGAGCGCCACGAGGCAGTTGCGGATGTCGCCCGGAGGGAGCATATCGAGCTCCTCGCGGATGCGGCCGGAGCTTCCTCCGTCGTCCATCACGGCGACCACGGCGGTCAGGTTGGTGGTCAGCGTTTTCAGGCCGCGAAGGACCGTCGACATCCCAGTCCCGCCGCCGATGCACACGACATTCGGGGCGCGCTCCAGAATGCGTGTGCGATAGACATGCTCGGAGGCGCGAACCGAGGACCCGGGAGCGACACCGCGGGCGACGGAGCGCAAGAGGCGGGAGAGGCCGACCGAGAGCGCGGCGATTCCGAGCAGGATCATCAGCGTGTTGATCAGCCACTCCCAAGCCGGCGGCAAGGCATGCTGCGCATCGTGCAGGGCGGCGATGAAGCGCCCCGCTGAGAGGTCGTCGATTGCGATCACGAGGAGGATCGCGCCAGCGAGAAGCAGGGCCACCCAGCGCTTGACGCGCATGCCGGGCGTCAGCCAGCGGAGCATGCTCTTGAGCTTCGGAGCAAGAGTCACCTGTGGTACCGTCGCACGATTCCGATGCCCTCTTCTCCGACGAGGCGGCGCGCCTCATCGAGAAACGCCGGTGTGACCGCGGCGGTCAGCTTGCGTCCGGCGCGGATGTCGATCGTCCCCTGGTCGTCGCGTATGGATACGAAGACGGGCACCTTGCCATGGTGTGCTTCGATCAGCTTCCGGAGTGCCTTCAGCTTGTCTTTCTCGACGGCATCGAAGTTCAGTGTAAATCGAACGGAGAGATCGATACACTGCTCCACCTGGTCTAGCCAGAGGATTTCTTCGGCAATGAGGGCGATGTCGCCATTTCGTTGCTGCCCGCAGACCCTAACTGCCAACAGCTGGTCTTCGTCAATCGCGTCCGGAGCGGCTTCGAGCACGCGGGGAAAGACGGTGATCTCGCATGAGGTGCTGCCGTCGTCAAGCGTGACGAACGCCATCGGATCCCCGCGTTTGGTGACGATCCGGCGGACGGCTGCGACGCGTCCGCCGACGAGGATCTCCTGTTGATCGCCGAGTTCGGACAAATCGCCGATCGGCGAGCAGTAGGTCGATAGATGATGCCGATGCTGTTCCAGTGGGTCGCCGCTGACGAACAGGCCGAGATACTCCTTTTCCAGACGGAGGAGCTCTTCGGAAGAGAACTCCCCCTCAGCGATTGCCGGATCCTGAGCATCGGGTTGAAGCTCCTCAAAGAACGATGCTTGCCCCGAGGAGTGTTCGTGTCTCGCCAGTTGCATCATCTCCATCGCCTCGGAGAGACGAAGCAGCAACCCGCGGCGTGATGCTCCGAGGGAGTCGAACGCCCCCGCCTTGATCAGTGCTTCGAGCGTCTCTCGGTCGACGGTGGTATCCGCGACACGACGGCACATCTCAAAGAGCGAGCGGAATGGCTCGGATCGTACGGCAAGAATTGCATCGACGGCCCCGTTGCCTACATGTTTCACGGCGCCCAATCCAAAGCGAATCGTCCGTTCATCCACCGCGGTGAAATCGCGCTGGCTCTGATTGATGTCGGGTGGAAGCACACTGATTCCGAGCGAGCGGCATTCGTGGATGTATTCGGCAATCTTGTCAGTATCGCTCTGGACGCTGCCAAGAAGGCTCGCCATGTAATGCGATGTGTAGTTGGCTTTGAGGTAGCCCGTCCAGTAGGAGATGAAGGCATAGGCGGTCGTGTGGGACTTGTTGAACCCGTAGCGGGAGAATTTGTCCAGGCCCTCGAAAACTTCGGTGGCCTTGGCCTCGGGAAGATTGTTCTCCAGGCATCCCGCGATGAACTTCTCTCGCAAGCTGGCCATGATGAGCTTGTCTTTCTTGCCCATTGCCTTGCGGAGCGTGTCCGCCTCGGCGAGTGTGAATCCGGCAAGAATCTGCGCCATGCGCATGACCTGGTCCTGGTAGATGGGCAGACCGTAGGTCTCGCGAAGAACCGGTTCGAGTCGAGGATCGACGTACGTGACGGACTGCTGCCCATGGCGACGTCGGACATAGTCTTCGGTCATCCCGCTTTCGAGCGGCCCGGGACGGAACAAGGCGAGAAGGGCAATCAGGTCCTCGAAACGATCCGGTTGGACCCTCTTGATCAGAGCGGTCATGCCTGAGCCTTCCAGCTGGAAGACGCCCGATGTGTGCCCTTCCCGGATCATCTCAAAGGTTGCGGCATCGTCCAGAGGGATCCTGTCGAGATCGATCCTGCCCTGCTTGTTTGCATGGGCTTCGATCGAAGACAGCGCATCATCGATGATCGTAAGATTCCTCAGTCCAAGGAAATCGAACTTCAGAAGCCCAATGGCTTCCAAATCGATCATGTCGAATTGGGTCACGAAAGACCCGTCGCTCAACCTGAGCAGAGGAGCTCTCTTTGCCAGTGGATCGGGAGAGATCACGACCCCCGCAGCATGCGTCGAGGTGTTGCGGATCAGGCCCTCCAAGCGGACGCCGATTTCGAGAATCCGCCGGACCTCGGGATCGGATTCCTGCATCTCCCGAAGCTCGGGGACCTGCTTCAGAGCGGGTTTCAATTTGAGTCCGTAGGGAACGAGTTTGGCAAGGCGATCGGTCGTTGCATACGGTGTGCCGGTCACCCGGCCAACGTCGCGAATGACCGTGCGTGCGGCCATGCGATCGTACGTGGCGATCTGAGCGGTTTTCTTGGCCCAACCTTCGTCGCCATAGCGTTCGCGAACGTACTGGATGACTTGATCGCGCCCGCGAACGCAGAAATCCATATCGACATCCGGCATGCTGATGCGGTCCGGATTGAGAAACCGCTCGAAGGTGACGTTGTAGCGAATCGGATCGATCTTGGTGATGCCGAGGGCATAGGCCACGAGGCTGCCCGCAGCGGAGCCGCGGCCGGGGCCGACGGGGATGCGCTTCTCGTGTGCGAAGCGAACGAAGTCCCACACAATGAGGAAGTACGTCGAGTAGCCCATGCGCCGGATGACGGAGAGTTCGTACTCCAGACGCTCGCGGACCTCGTCCGTAACCGGCCGGTACAGGCGGTCAACGCCCTCTTGTGCGAGACGGCGTAGATAGTCGTCTGCGCTTCCCACTCCGTCGGGAAGCTCGAATGGGGGAAGAAGCGTTCTCCCGAATTCAATCTCCACCGAGCAGCGATCGGCGATCTTGCATGTATTCTCGAGCGCATCAGGAAAGCCGCCGAAGAGCTGCTCCATCTCCTTGGGCGATCGGAAGTGGTATCCTGCGCCGTCGAAACGCATTCGATCGGGATCATCAAGCCGCTTGTTGGCGCGAATATTCAGCAGCACCTCATGCGCGAGCGCATCGTCGGGCGACAGGTAATGCGAATCGTTGGTCGCGACCAGCGGCAGATCAAGCTCGTTCGCGAGCCGGGGGAGCATCTGAAGAAGCTGCTTGTCGCGGTCGGTCCCGTGATCCTGAAGCTCGATGAAGAAGCCGTTTTCGCCGAAAATCTCGGCGTACTGAGCGGCGGCGGTGCGTGCCGGTTCCAGTTGTCCGGCAAGAAGAAGTCGGGGCACTTCGCCACTCTGGCAAGCGGAGAGGGCAATGAGGCCTTCGTGATGCTCGGCCAGCAGCTCCTTGTCGACGCGAGGTCGGTAGTAGAACCCCTCAACGTGCCCACGGGTCGACAGCGCGAGGAGGTTCTCGTAGCCCTGTGAATTCGTGGCCAGCAGCACAAGATGGTAGAATCGCTGCCCTGCTGAAGCCACGCGTTGGAACCGGCTGTCCGGAGCGACATAGAGCTCGCAGCCGAGAATCGGCTTGATCCCGGCGCGGCTTGCCGCACGATAGAACCGGATCGTCCCGCCCATCGAGCCGTGATCCGTAATGGCCAACGCACGCATCCCGAACTCGGCCGTCTTGGCGACCAAATCGGCGATGCGGCAAGACGAGTCAAGGATGCTGTATTCGGAATGTGTGTGCAGGTGGACGAACGGCTCGGTCGTTGGTGGCATCAGGGTTTGTCATCTTCGAGGAAGTAGACTTTTTCCTCACCCGGGTAGATCAATCCCAGCTCTCGCCGAGCGATCTCCTCGATGACGGAGGAATCGTCTGCATGGCTGAGAGCTTCACGAAGAGCCATCTGGTCGATGCTGGCGACAGAACAGTCCGCTTCAAGCGCGGCGACATCTCGCCGCAGGCTTCGAATGGTCAAATCCCGTCCGATGAACAACGCCAGCAAGAGAGAGACGGAAGTGAGAATCAGAATCAACGCTCCGAAGCGCCGCCGACGCTTCGTATCGCGTCTGCGTCCGGCATGGGAACCGGGATGATGCACGTTGTACCCCCTCACCTCACGCCCCTCGCCTTCGTCCGGCGAACGCTCGCCTGACTACGGTCTGAACTGCTTGGGCCAAACCGCCAAGTCGAGCTCGAATTCCTCTTCGATTCGTAGCAGGCGGTTGTACTTGGCGACCCGCTCGCTCCGACTGATGGATCCGCTCTTGATCTGCCCACATGCAGTGCCGACAGCCAAATCCGCGATCGCCGTGTCTTCCGTTTCTCCCGATCGATGCGACACGACGCGCGTGTAGCCTGCCGCATGCGCAAGATCCATTGTTTCGAGCGTCTCAGTCACGGAACCGATCTGGTTCAGCTTGATCAGGATCGAATTGGCGATTCCGTCCTCAATCCCACGCACCAAACGGCGCGGATTCGTGACAAAGACGTCGTCCCCAACGATTTGAATGGATCCCCCCAAGGCCTTGGTAAGAAGCTTCCAGCCCTCCGTGTCCAACTCCCCCATCCCGTCTTCGATCGAAACCACGGGATAGGAAGATGTCCACTCGCCGTACAGGGCGACAAGTTCCTCTGCAGACAGAACCTGCTTCGTCCCATCGATCATCAGGTGGTAGCCGTTGTCGTAGAACGAGGTGGCCGCCGCATCGAGTGCGATGGCGACATCCTCGCCGGGGCGGTAGCCGGCCTGCTCGATCGCCTGAACCAACAGACCAAGCGCGTCACGATTGTCCTTGAGATTCGGGGCGAATCCGCCTTCATCCCCTACGGATGTGGCGAGACCGGCGCTACGAAGGATGCTCTTCAACTCGTGGAACGTCTCCGAGCAAGCACGCACGGCTTCACGGAATGTGGTTGCGCGCAGCGGGACGATCATGAACTCCTGGATATCGACGGTATTGTCTGCATGTTCTCCGCCGTTCAGCACATTCATCATCGGCCGCGGGAGTGTGGCGCGGTGGGCACCGGAGATGTACCGGAACAGCGGAAGACCGAGGCTGTCGGCGGCGGCGCGTGCGGTGGCGAGAGAGACGCCGAGGATGGCATTCGCTCCGAGACGTGACTTGTTGTCCGTTCCGTCGAGCTCGATCAACCCTTCGTCGAGTGAGATCTGATCGAGCGCATCAAAGCCGATCAGCGCCGGCGCAATGATTTCAATGACGTTCTCCACTGCCTTCTGGACGCCTTTGCCGTGAAAGCGTTCGGGATCGCCATCGCGAAGCTCCAGGGCTTCGAAAACTCCCTTGGATGCACCGGACGGGATGGCGGCTCGTCCGAACGCTCCGTCTTCCAAGAGAACATCGACCTCCACGGTCGGATTGCCGCGCGAATCGATGATCTCGCGCGCGAAAATGTCGTCGATAAACGTCATTTGAGTGCTCCTTTCGATTTCGGTACGAGTATAGTGCCGGCCTGTTGTCGGGACAACGCGTTGCTCGCCCGGTCAGTCGCGGCTTCCTTGGCACGCAACGATGAAACCGCGGTTGCGATCGGCGTGCTCCGAATCTAGAATCTTCGACATCCCATCGGGTCCGCAGGAGTATCGAATGAAAGCGAACGAGCTACGTCATCAGTACCTAGGCTTCTTCGAGGAGCGCGGACACGAACGAATTCCGAGTTCATCGTTGGTTCCCAACGACCCAACGCTCTTGTTCACGGCCGCGGGCATGGTGCAGTTCAAGGACCTCTTCTGGGGGCGCGGAACCGTGTCCTTCTCGCGGGCCGTCACCTGCCAGAAATGCTTCCGTACTACGGACATCGAGAATGTGGGACGAACGGCCTACCATCACACGTTCTTCGAGATGCTGGGGAATTTCTCGTTCGGAGCGTACTTCAAGGAAGGGGCGATCGACCTGGCGTGGGAATTCCTGACGAAAGAGCTCATGATTCCCACCGAGCGACTCTCGGTTTCGGTGTACGAGGAAGACAACGAGGCCTATGAGATCTGGAACGACAGAATCGGCATCCCTGCGCAGCGGATTTCGAGACTCGGCAAGCGGCACAACTGGTGGGGTCCTGTCGGAGACGGGGGGCCTTGCGGTCCGGATTCCGAGATCTTCTTCGATGGGGGAGAGGATCGGGCCTGCGGACCTGATTGCCGGGGTGTTGCCTGCGACTGCGATCGATTCTCCGAGATCTGGAACCTGGTGTTCATGCAATATGACGCACAGGCTGACGGAACGCTGTTGCCTCTCTCGCGCAAGAACATCGATACGGGAATGGGGTTGGAACGGACGTCCGCTGTTCTCCAGGGCGTATCGACGAACTTCGAGATCGACTCGTTCCGCGGATTGCTGGAAGCGATCGAGGCGGCGACACCGAGAGGTCTTCAAGACCGGATTGCGGTTCAGCATCGAAACACCGTTGCCGATCATGTCCGCGGCGTGTTGTTCCTTGTCGCCGATGGTGTCCTCCCCGGCAACGAAGGGCGGGGGTATGTCGCTCGAAGGATCCTGAGGCGTGCGGTTCGCGCAGGCGAACACCTGGAGCTACCGGAAGGGACCTTGGCGCGGCTTGTCGAACCGATCGTTGCTGCGATGGGACCGTCGTATCCCGAGATCGTTCAGGCGAGCGAAGTCGCGGAGCGGGTGATCGGTCGAGAAGAGTCGGTGTTCCGCCGCACGCTGCGCGAAGGAGAGCGGCGGCTCGAGAAGTTGATCGCCACGCAGGTGGATGACGACGAGAAGAGGCGAGTCCTTCCCGGCGGAGCCGTATTCGAACTTCATGACACGTACGGCTTCCCCGTTGAGATGGTACGGGAAATCGCCGCCGATGCCGGATTCTCCCTCGACGATGTGGGCTATCGAGAAGCGCTTGCGCGGCAGCGTGATCGGTCGCGAAGAGACACCAAGAGGTCGCATCATGAGGCCTCCAGAAATGCGGCGGAATCCGACGGAGTCGCAGGAGAGGGCTGGCATGAGAGAACGACGTTTGTCGGCTACGAGAAACTGGCGACGGAGTCGGAGATCCTGTGGACGCATCCCGAGGGCGAACATCTCCGGATCGTCTTCGAGGAAACGCCGTTCTACGCGGAATCCGGTGGGCAAGTCTCGGATCAAGGCGAGGTTCGGACCGTCGCCGGCAGCGCAACCGGTTGCGTTCTCGGTGTTCGCAAGAATGCTTCCGGTGCATTCGAGCATCTGGTTCTCGTGGAGAAAGGGCGGTTCTCCGTGGGCGACCGTTGCATCCTTCGTGTGAACCGGGAGCGGCGCCGACGAATCGAGCGGAACCACACCGCGACGCACCTGTTGCACCAGGCATTGCGACAGGTGGTCGGCGAACACGTTGTCCAAGCGGGATCAGTGGTCGGCGCGGAGGAACTGCGATTCGACTTCTCTCACTTCGAGCCGCTTAGCAGCGAACAGATCGCGCAGGTCGAAGACGAGGTCAACGCGGCGATTTGGGCGGACCATGCGGTTGAGACGCTTGAACTCTCGCTGGAGGATGCGCTGGCAAGCGGTGCGATGGCACACTTCGCGGAGGAGTATCGGGGAAAAGACAGGGTGCGCGTTCTATCCGTGGGGGACTACAGCAAGGAACTCTGCGGCGGGACCCATGTGCGGCGGAGTGGCGAGATCGGGATGGTGCTGATTACCGGGGAAGAGAGTGTGGCGGCGGGTACGCGGCGAATTCGCGCGGTAACGTCGAGCGGTGTTGTCTCGGTTCAGCGGAGCCGTTTCCAGCGGCTTGCCGACCTTGAGGCGTCGCTTGGTGAAGACCCGCTGGAAAGCGTCGCTCGACTTCGAGCGGACCGGAGGGCGCTGACGGAGCAGGTCGCGCGGCTAAACGAAATGTTCCTTCTTCAGGAGACCGAGAAGATGGCTGACCGTGCCGAGCGCCGTTCCGGACGGGCCGTGCTGATCGATCGGGTCGATCGTTCAGCCGAGGAGCTGAAGCGGATGGCGGATCTGCTCGAAGAGCGACTCCGGCCGGCGATTGTCGTGCTTGTCGGCGTGGTCGGCGATCGGGGTGTTGTCGTCTGCAAGAAGAGCGCCGGGATCGATGGGTTTCATGCCGGCAATCTCATCCGATCGCTCTCGAAGATGCTCGGCGGCGGCGGCGGCGGGAACGATCTCTTCGGACAGGGCGGCGGCGGGAACATCTCCGCGATCGACGAGATCGTTGCCGCAGCGACCGAAACCCTCAGGGGTTTGGAGACGTAGGCAAGGCAGGCGGAAATCGCAGCAAGCGCTCCGAAACCGACGACCTGCTTTAACCGCTCATCCGGGGGTGCCCTACGAATCCGAATCGAGCGGTTGCGGCAACGTCACGACGGGACTCTCTCGAACGAATGCGCGTGTGCGGCGGCGCGCCTTGATCCTGATCCTGTCCCGGTCCCGGTCAACTCGTCAGACGGACCGGCATGCACACATAGAGAAAACCGGAGTCTTCTTCGGCGAACGGATCGCCCGAAGGCTCAATCAAACCGGCCTTCTCGGTCGATGAGAGGTGCATGGCGATCTCCTCGGAATCCATCCGTTTGAGTGCGTCGAGCAGATACTCCGCCTTGAACGCAATGTCGATGTCCTGCTCGGGCGCGTTGGCAAGGCGAACGCGCTCTTCGCCTTCCCCCTTGTCCTTTGACGATGATGAGATCCGAACGGCTGTTTCGTCGGAAGACGCGCGAACCGTGACCGCTCCGGATTCCTCGGCGGCGGTAATCGCCATTCGCTGGAGGGTGTCGTAGAGAGCCCGGCGGTTAAAAGACAGTGCGATCGGATTGTCCTTGGGAACGACACGCTCGAAGTCAGGGAACTCCTCAGCAATGGTCTTCGCCATGAACACCACGCCGCCAGCCTGGAAGAACAACTGTCCTTCACCGCGGAACAGAACGACTTCTTCCGCTCCAAGCTGAGAAAGGACGCGATCAAGATCTCCGAGCACGCCCGCTTCAACAAGGAACTCGCCTTCCTCGAGGATCTCCAAGACCTCGATGGTCTTCATCGACAGGCGGTATCCGTTGGTGGCAACGAGCTTCGCGGCGCCGTCCTTCAGAACAATCGCCACCCCGGTGAGACTGAGACGCGTTGTCTCGCCGGCCTTGAGCGCTGCGAACGCGGTCTGTTCCAATGCGCGATGGAATCGTGCCGCCGCGAGCGCAGCAACTTTCGTATCAGGAAGACTGAATGCTTCGGGGTAGTCCTCGACGGGAAGCGTCGGCAGGTCAAACGATGTCTCTCCACAGCGAAGGTGAACGACCGTGCTGTCGGAGTCGTTGCCCTTGATCTGAATCTCCTCGTCCTCCGGCAGGTGCTGGGCAATTCGCACAAAGACCGATCCGTTCAACACGGCGGATCCATCCGGCCCCGAGTTCTCGATCGGCACCGTGCAGCTCAATGCGCGTTCGAGGTCGGTCGCATAGAGCTCAAGAGAATTCCCGCGGACCGTCAGCTTGACGCCTCCGAGGATCGGCATGCTGGTTCTCGTTCCCAGCGCGTAACCAGCCAGTTTGACACCCGTAACCAGGGCGGACTTGGCGCAGACGAAATTCATGAAATCCCCCTTACAAGAACAAGCTCCACTGCGATCATACCCGATCGTTTTCGGCGGAGGAAATTGCCTGCATCTGATGCCGGATCTCGATCGCAACCGTCTCGATGTCCTCCGTTGCCGGCACAATGAGTGCTTTCGGCTCATCGAGAAGCAGTTGCTTGTAGCCATCATAGATTCGTTGAAAGAACGAAATCTCTTCCTGCTCGATTCGGTCGGGGTGAGCGCCGCGCCGCGCAAGCGCGTCCGAAGGACCGACATCAAGGAAGATCACAAGATCCGAAGGCCGGTGATGGGTCGCGGCGTCATTGAGGCGGCGAATGAGATCGAGATCCAGCCCTCGGCCGTATCCTTGATAGGCAAGACTCGACATCCGATAGCGGCTGGAGATGACGACGTTCCCGGCGGCCAGCGCGGGTTCGATGACCTCGCGCGTAAGCTGGGCCCGGCAGGTCATGAACAGAAGAAGCTCCGACAGGGCAGCGAGATCGTGATTCCTGTCCGAAAGGAGAATCTGGCGAACCTGCTCGCCAATACTCGTCCCTCCCGGCTCACGCGTCAGGGTCACTTCGTATCCTTGTTTCCGCAGATCCTCGCCAAGAAGCCGCGCTTGGGTCGACTTCCCGGTAAAGTCGAGTCCCTCAAACACGATCAGCTTGCCTTGCCAGACCATTCGGTATCCTTCCCAAATACGAGGCCGATTGCCACCAGCAAAACTCCGACGACGATACAGGCATCGGCGAGGTTGAAGACCGAGAACCCGTGAACCTCGACGTAGTCGACAACGTACCCGAGGAAAGCGCGGTCAATCAAGTTCCCGGCTGCGCCAGCGAGAAGAAGCGGTAGACCGAAGCGATAGAAGGTCGGAATCCGCCTCACGGCCACAAGCAAGATCACCAGGGCAAGAACAACCAACGAAGATACAGCGAGGAACAGCTCGCTGTGCCCGGGAAATAGGCCGAATGCTCCGCCCGGGTTCTGTGCGACCGATAGTCTTACCCAATCCCCGAGGAGCGGCCGAGCGATTCCAGGAGGATAGCGTGATAGGATGTGGTGCTTGAGAACCTGGTCCAAGGCGACAAGAGCCAGCGGAGGCACGAAACGAAGCATGCGCAACATGGTGGACAGACTACTCTTCCGCATGCTTGGAATCAAGTCCCATTGGACTGTATCGGCGTTTAGTTGTCGTCGGTACGTCGTCCGTGGTAGCCTAGGCAATGTCGGCAGACTACACGGCAAGAAAGGAAGGTAACGATGAGAGAGTACTTGAGCTTCGAGCGGTTCCTGACCCCCCGTTTGATTCAGATCGTGTTCTGGATGGGGGTGGGTGTCAGTGTGATTCGCGGGATCACGATGCTCGCCAGCAAGTTCGGCGGCGCCGCGGCGATCATCAACGGGCTGATCTGGTTGTTTGTCGGTCCGGTGGTTGTCCGGGTGTTGTGCGAAGTGATCATGGCCATCTTCTCGATGGCGGGACGGGACAGCGAGTGACGCCTTCGCCGACGGGCAGTGGGACGTGCTGTCGGCAATAGGAGAGGGCAGTTCGTCGGGTGACGCTCGGTAGCGAATGTCCCAATGTTCGCTGAGCCCGTAGAAATGCGGCGTAAGGGCCAGTGACGCGTCGGGGTGACAAACGTCCTATGGTGGGCGGAAGAGCCCAAGAGAAGCGTGTGCGCGAAACGAACGAATTCGGGGTTTTTCTCGGAAACTCGCCTGGCTAGGGGCTTCGTGGAAACAGCCGGGGAGCGCCGCTCGGGTCGTGACAGCTCTTGACTCATCCCCCGCAGGTCGTGTATCGATATCGGTGGTCTTCGGATGTACCTCTTCTGCTAGGAGGCTCTGCCGTGGTGGATCACCCAGATGACGTGCTTGACCGAACGATGTTGCGCAGCCTTGCGTTGATTGCGGCGGCGAACCAGCGTTCCCTTGTCGAGGAGCTGAACGTGGCCGTCGGCAGTTATGTGCTGCGCGAAATGGCAACGCGAGGCGAGGAGCAGATTTTAGAGGATGCGTTGTTTGAAGTGATGCGCGTTGATGGCGTCTCGAGCGGGTAGTTGCTCGAGACGCCATCATGTCTTCAGATCCTACTCAATAAGAGGCGACAGGATCTCAAGGAGAGAGGACTCATCCAGTCGCTCTCCGAGAAGAAACCAGAAGAGACCGTCGGTCTCCCAGAATGCCTCGCGAATCTCCGGTAAGCCGGGGACGTCGTTTCCATTCGTCGCAAGCGATGACCGATCGAGAATGCGGACACGGTGGCTGCGGATTTCATGCACGATTCCGTGCTCTGAAATGTTGGCCTTGCGTCTCCCAAGATTGTGGAGCAGGAAGTTCGACGCGCGCAGGATGAGTCGGGCAGGTTCATCGGGAGCGTCGGATTGAGGCGAAACATCTGGTGCCGCCTGGAATTCGAGGGTCACCTGGCCTTGACCGGCGGCTGAGTCCCACACCACATGGGCACGCTCCCCGGGAACGTGGTAGCCGAGTTCTCGAAGGGCATCCAGGGGGAGCGGAACCGGCCACAGCTCGGCTACGTCTGCGATGCTCACGGTCCGAGCGATGAATTGGCGCGTGTCTTCCGAAGGTACGTACCGAAGGCGCGCTTCCGGTGGATTGCGATGGACATCACGATAGGTCAGGACAACAGGAGAGTCCGGTGGGAGAAGCATCGTCCAGGAGGATCCTTCAGCGGGATGAGCGACGATCCGGAGGGGAAAATATGTCTCGGCGTCGAACAGGATGCTCGCCTTTCGGAACGGGAAACGGAGCTCGCGCAGCAATTGCGATTCCGAAGGGAACCGCGGCTTCAAGTGAACTTCGCGCCCCTGTCGACCGTGCAGGGACTCGGGCGTACCTTCGGCGAAGAGGAAGTCGCTGGTCAGCTGCGTAAGGAAGCGGAGTTCGCCCAGCGTTCGCAGGGATGGGAATGGGGACGGAACATGCCAACCGGCGTGGCGCACGGCAATGTCACGGCTGCGGTCGTGGATCCATGTGGTCTTGCCGTCATAGACGGCGCGAAGGTTCGGGATATCGTCGGCGCTGTACTCGACGTTGCCGAGCAACAGTTCCTGCAACTTGGAGAAGGGATCGGCGTAGGATTGATACTCCACGGAAACGAACGGGTGGTCTACGGAGACGGATGCCGTCATCCGAGTGTCTCCGGCTTCCACCGTCTGAACCGCGCTGAATCCGGATCCCGCGATGTATGCGCTCTGCGCGGCGATCACGAACTCCCGAAGCGACTGTTCCATGCGTTCCTCCTTGGCAAGACCGTGCTCGCCCAAGTATACGTGCGTTTCGGGGATGCTTCGAAGCCCGATGTTTCTTCCCTGGATGCGATTCTTGAACGTCAGGAGGACTACCATGCGGACAGTGCGCGTTGCCGTCGTGGGTGTTGGGAATCTTGGCCGGCGCTTTCTTGGGCTGCTCGGAGACAAGGAAAGGCTGCTCGCCTCCAAGTATGGATTGGCGATTCGGGTCGTTGGCGTCGCCGATTCGGGCGGCACTGCCATTGCGGCATCTGACAAGGGATTCGAAGTCGATCGCGTTGTTCGATTGAAAGAGCAAGGCCGATCGGTGGCGGAGCTGCCGGGGGGGATCGAGGGTGGGGATGCCGGAAGCCTTGTTTGCGATGTCGCCCTTGACGTGCTATGCGAGGCCACTCCCGTCTGCTTTGAGCAAGGCGCGGAACCCGCCGTGTCGATCCTTCGAGCTGCTCTCATGCGTGGAATTCATGTGGTCACCCCCAACAAGGGGCCGATCGTCGTTGCCGGCATTGAGCTGGCAGAGTTGGCGCGTTCGCATGGCGCACAGCTTCGGTTTGACGGCACCGTCGCCGGGGGGTTGCCGGCGTTGTATGTGGGGATGCGGGATCTCCGGGGGGCTGTCGTGCGCAGAATCCTCGCCGTTCCGAATCTGGCGACGGGATACATTCTCGACTTGCTGGCCGCCGGGGCATCGTGGGAGGAGGCGTGTCGCGACGCCAACGAGAACGGGGTTCTGGAAGGCGATGGTTCGTGGGATCTGGATGGATGGGATGCGGCAGCGAAGCTTGTCATCCTGGCGCGAGCCGTGCTTGGAGCGGGTGCCGACGTGACGCTGGCGGATGTCCTGCGAACGGGAGTCCGTGGGATCGGCGCGAAGCAAGTGCGCGACGCGCAAGTCCGCGGGGGCGTGCTGCGGCTGCTCGCTACGGCCGAGGAGGATGACGATCCGAATCGGTCGTGGCATCTGATGGTTGAGCCGACGGTTCTCAAGCGTGGACATCCGCTTGCGGGGCTAGGGCGGACGGAAATGGGGGTCGTGTTCGAGACCGATATCTACGGGACGATCACGCTCAAGATTGATGAACCTACGCCGCTTCCTTCGGCGGCGACCATGCTGCGGGACATTCTGGACATCTACGAATCCCCGTAATCGGGCCGGCGCCCCGAGCGGCGGGATGGGGATCCGGAGAGAGGAATGCGGACACGGCCGGTTCGGCTTCGGGGTCGCTGCGACGCCAGCATGCTGTCGGACGCCATAGAGCTCAAGCGGCGATCTGCACTCGACGCCCTGAGCCGAGCGACGGAGCTGAGTCCGATGATGGAGCGGATTCGGATCCGCGAAGACTAGGCTCTGCTGATTGCCGCTCCGATCTCCCATCGGGAAACAGCGCGAGCAATGGCATCTGCAACTCCTGAAGGGTTCTCATGCATCATGTTGTGTCCGGCGGATGCGATCACTTCTACAGCGATCCCTTGTTGACGGAGCCAAGGCTCGTCGGGATTGGGGAGCGATTCGTCGCCGAACAGATACATTCGCGGTAGCGAGAGCGTGGCCAGGCGCTCGCGCATGCTGGGAGAGGTCCCCGCTTTCAGCGCGACGGCGCTGCGATAGAGAGCGAGCGGATCGGCGACTCGGGCCGATGCGGCATACGTAGCAACATGCGGTCGCTGGGCGAGGATATCGAGAAAGCGGGCGTAGCCGGTCTCCAAGAACTGGGCCTCGGTCTGCTCAGCGATCGGCCGGCTCACCACACCTCCGCCGGGGTCGAGGTTACCTTCGGCGATGACGATTCCACCGGCATTGCACATGTCCGTGGCGGTAAGTGTGATCGCGACGGCGCCCCCCATACTGTGACCAATGAGGATGCAGGACTGCTGAGGGATCCGAAGGTGGCCGAGCAGCAAGAAGATGGTCCGTGCATGGGCATCGAGTGTGTAGGAGAAGTCATGGGGGCGCTCGCTGAACCCGAAGCCGAAGAAGTCGACGAGAATTCGGCGGTAGGGAAGCATGGGCGCGAGGCCGGCGATCTCCGTGAAATCAGCACTCGAAGACGCACCAAGACCGTGCAAGAACACGCACGCCGGATCTCGTCCGGGAAGATCATGATAGCAGAGGCAGGCGCCCGGCGGATCGATCCGTTGTGTATGCATGGTCCCTCCGATTGTCAGGAGTTATACGAAGCTGTAAGATCGTTTGCAACGAGGCTTCTTGGATCGCTTCAGTGTCAAGGCTTGTCGGGGATGGAGCGGGCGTCGGGTGCTGCTTGAAGAAGGGGAAACGATGAACAGGGTGCGAAACGCGGTGCTGACTGTTGGATGCGGGGCGCTGATTCTGGTACTGGGAGGTTGTTTTCTCTTTGGGAATCGAAATCCGGTGGCTCGGTTTGCGGTCACCCACGGCGCGGGGACATCGGTGGACTTCGATGCGGCGGCTTCGACGGACCCGGATGGCACGATTGTCTCATACGCGTGGCGGTTCGGAGACGGCCAGACCGATTCAGGAGTCGCCGTGACGCACGTCTACCCGATTCAGAG
>RXOA01000137.1 GCA_003979035.1 Candidatus Bipolaricaulota bacterium | reverse complement strand
TGCTCGAGGAGTGGGGCAAGATCGAGGAAGTGACGTGCATTCTCGTTGCACCGGCGGATGCGCCGAACCTTCGTGAGACCTGGGCGGTCATCGACGAGGGAGACCTCTTTCGGCTGCTCGATGCCTTCGCCCTCGGCGTCGACGCCAGTCCGGCGATGTTCTGGGTGGATGAAGACGGTGTGATCGTCCACCGAGATGTTTCCGTCCGGCCCAAGCACGCGGAGCAAGCCGACCGGATCACCCACAGCTTCGCCTGCGACGGGACAATCCCCGATGATGCTGTCTGTGAGCGCTGGCCGGAAGCCGGAGCGCCGCCTCCATCCATCGACTTCGATCTGTTCGATGTCGAGGACGCGCCGGTCGCCCTCTCAAGTGGACAGGCGCGGTTCATCCTTCGCAGCGTCTATACCCCGGCCTCCACACATCTCTTTCCTTTTCACCACGACCTGATCGAGCTTGCCGTCGCGTACCCCGAGGTGGAGTTCGTGTGGGTCCTGTCGACGACCAGCCGCCAATCACGGACGGATCTTTGGACCTATGCCCAGCGAAGCGGCCTGTCCACAACCCGTCCCGACATCTACGACATGCCGCTTGAGGTTTTTCTCGACACTCCCACGGTTGCCGAACTGGAGGCGTGGCGGATCTCCGGCATCCAGCAAACCCTACCGAGGTGGTCTGTGTGGCTCGATGTCGACGACCGCCTCGCCGAACGGTGGCTGTTCCCGCGAGATACCGCGATGATGATTCTCGACCGTTCCGGCATCGTGGTCTTGCCGCCGACGCAGTACCCACGCTTGTTCGACACACCAAGCAGCACCTGGGTCCGGAACCCGGCCGGATTCGCCGAGCTTTACGCGCTCCTCGATGAGGCGATCGCGCCGTGAGCCGAGGCCACCGGGTGGAGCTTGTCCTCGTCGTTGCCGTGGCCGTGGCGATCCTCACCCTGGGGCTCGCCATGCTCGAACGGATCGAGCGCGACGCCAACGCGATGGTCGAGGCGATGGGGGCAAACCTGGCCCGGGTGTTCCCCAACGACGATCACCCGATCTCCGCAGAGGAAATCGACCGGCTGGAAGCCACACCGGGCGTCAACCAGGTCGTTCGCGTGAGTGGGGGAATGTGCGAGAGCTACCCCGGGCAAATCCTTCGACTCTGGTACCGGGAGGTCACCCCCAACTACTTCGAGGTTCTCGGCCTGCGGTTTGCCTACGGAGGTCCCTTCGATACCTCGGGAACGCCCCAGGCCGTCCTCGGGTGGGACGTGTACGAAGCCTTGTATGATAGCGGAGGCGATGATCCAACAGGGACAACGCTCGGAGGAATCACGATCACCGGTGTCCTCGAGGAAACAACCCCAGGCGATCTCTGGGTATGGGGTACCGACTCCATCGTTCTGACTCCCCCGGGGGGCTCGCCGCTTCGTTCCTCACCGACTGTCTCCGGCGAGGCTCGCCAGCTCTTGATCCGCGTCGACCCTGGCGGTCTTCAGCTCCTCGACCAGCTCGCCGCCGACCATCCAGAGTGGAGGGTGGAGACGACTGAAGACAACGTCGCCTTCCGTTCCAGCGCCCGGATGAGACCCGTGATCGTCGCCGTGTTTGGAGGCGCTCTGCTGGCCGCGATCGCCACCGTGGGCGTGGTGGTGCTGATGACGCTTGGCATCACAACCCGGATGCAGGAGTGGGGAATCCGCCGGTCGGTCGGTGCAAGCCGGGCAGCTCTCACGTGGGACATCGTCCGCGAAGCACTCGCGACGCTGACAACAGGGACGGCGATCGGCTGCATCGTGGGCTTGGCAATCGCATCGGCAACCGGCAACCCATGGAGTACTTGGCATGCCTTGCTGCTGCCATCGGCGGCCGGGTTGGCCGTGTTGGCGGCGCTCTTCCCAGCGCGTCTGGCCATGAAGGAGGCTCCGGCACAGATCCTTGCCCAACGGTCGCTCCAATCGCTCCAACGCTCCACCACCATCGGCCTTGCTGTGGCCACGACCATCGCACTGATCATCGCCACCGGGGGACTCGGTGCGGCCGCCTCCATGTCCGGTGGGATCAGCCGCACAATCGACAGGCTGTGGGGGGATCTCGACGATCGGACGTTCATCGTATTCAGAGGCATCGGGCAGGATTCCGTTAGGCCGATTCGTCCGCTCGAACCCCAGGATCGCGCCCTCCTCGAAGCCGTGAGCGGCGTCGAAGCAACCATCGAGATGAGGGCCTTCAGCGTTCCCGTTCCCGGCGAGCCCGTTCCTTGGGCTGTTGCGGCGTTCGAACCGGGGTTCGAGGACCTTCACCTGCTCGAGATCGTCGAGGGACGCGATCTCCAAGCAGCCGACTTCACCGGGACCCAGCTTGTCGGGTTGGTTGCCGAACGCCTCGCCGAAGAGGTGTTCGGAGATCCTCCTTGGGTCGGCCGGATCCTTGAGTTCCGCGAGCTGGAGGTGGAGGTTGTCGGCGTCTACAGCGGGGCGATCGGTGAGGGATTCTGGCATGAGATCGTCGTTCCGGAGATGGCCCTTCCTCCACACACCAGCGAGTTGCAGGGATTCGTCGTGCGTGCAGCGTCCACAGCCAGCATGACCAATGTTCGCCAGGGAATCGAAGCCGCATTCCAACAGGCGTATCCGCGGTATCAGGTGCCATCGACCGAGCCGCTCGGCGGATGGCGAGTCCGTACCTACAACGGTGAGATGGCCCGGATCATGGAGCGGCTCATTCCTCAACTGGTGCTCGCAGCGCTTCTCGCCTGTGTCGTTCTTGCCTCGGTCATCCGCTTCTTCCTTCGCAACCGCATGCAGGAGCTGGGCATCCGGCGTGCGTTCGGTGCAAGAAGGGGGCAGATGATCTCCTTGGGCGGCCGTTTCGCCCTTCAAGTCTCATTCGCCGGCGTGGCACTGGGATGTTTGGCGGCGTTTGCCGCCGCGCAACCCCTGGCAACCTGGTTCGGGTTGCTCGCCGAGCCGGATCTCATCTGGATCGCCGTCCTGCTACCAAGCGCTCTGGCGGTGCTAGCCATGCTCGGAGCAGGGATCGCGTGGATCACCACCGGCCGGCCGGTCGCGTGGATGCTGCAAAGGGGGAGAGAGTGATCGAACTCCGGAATCTAACCAAGACGTATCGCGATGGACCCAACCGGGTCGAGGCGCTCCGTTCACTCGATCTGCGCATCGCCCGGGGGGCGTTCATCGGCGTCTACGGTCCGTCCGGATCGGGCAAGTCAACGCTTCTGAACCTCATCGGCCTGCTCGACGAGCCAACGAGCGGCGACGTCCTGCTCAACGGGGTGGTTCTCACCGGTCTCCCCGATCGCAAGGCGGCCAAGATGCGGAATGCGACCTTCGGTTTTGTGTTCCAGCGGTTCAACCTGATCCCCCATCTGCCGGCATGGAAGAACGTCGCCATCCCATGCCGTTATGCCGGGATGGGGCACCGTGCGCAGCGTCAGCGCGCGATGGAAGTGCTGGACCGGATCGGACTGAGTGGCTGCGCCGATCGCCTTCCGGCCTCATTGTCGGGGGGAGAAGAACAGCGGGTGGCGATCGCCCGTGCGCTTGCCCTCTCGCCAGCGATCATTCTCGCCGACGAGCCGACCGGGAACCTCGACACGGCCAATGGGCACGAGGTGATGCAGCAATTTGCCCGAATCCAGCAGGAAGACGGCTCTACAGTGGTTGTCGTCACCCACGATCCGGTGGTCGCGGAGTATGTGAAGACAGAGGTCCACCTCCGCGACGGGCAGATCTGCGCGTGACCTTGTGCCGTGTCCCGATCCAGCCATCATGAGGTCTACCACGGGAGTGTTCCTCTGTAAACCGCGTTTGGTATGATGTTCTCGAGATGACGAACCTGATTCCCGAATCCGATGAGGCGCTTCTTGCCGAATGCGTGGTGGAGACGTTCCGTGCCGGCGGTCCCGGCGGACAGAACGTCAACACGCGGGATACGGCGGTGCGGATTCGGCATCTTCCCACCGGGATTGTCGTCACCAGCCAGCAGGAGCGTAGTCAGCTCCGCAACAAGCAGATCGCGCTTGCCGAGCTTCGCCGCCGGTTGGAGGAGCGCTCCCGGCCCAGGCGCCGGCGCATCCCCACCGCCGCTCCCCGCGCCGCCCGCAGGAGAGTGCTGGAAGCCAAGCGCAGACGGAGTGAGCGGAAGCAGCTCCGCAAGAAGCCCCCGCTCGATGGGTAAATCAAGCTTCAGAAGCGGCTTCAGGTCGGCCAGGACGAGCATCGGCCTGGTTGCCATGCTCGACGGCTTCGCTCTTGGCGTTGATGCCAGCCCCGGCTTCTTCTGGATCGATGAAGGTGGGGGTTTGGCCGGAGAGCGCCGAGGAGCACAATCGGCTGACGCATCGCTTCGCGCACGACGGCACGATTCCCTGCAATGCAATCTGTGAGGGCTGGCCGGAGAGCGGAGCGCCAGCCGCTTCCGTTGACTTCGAGTTGTTCACCTTCGAGGGCGGGCAGCTCAATCGGTTGAATGGTCAACCGTACCTCATCCTCCGCGGCGCCTGCCGGACGTTGCCGTTTCATCAGGACCTGATGGAACTCGCTACGGCGTGCCCCGAGATCGAGTTTGTCTGGCTGTTGTCGACCACAAGCCTTGCGCGATGGACGGATCTCTGGACCTACGCTCAGCAAAGCAGCCTTGCCGCAAGCAATCCCGGCGCCCATGCCAAGCCGCTTGACCGATTCCTCGCCGAATCCGGCGCAGCGGATCTGGAGGCACGGCAGATCAGCGGTATTCAGCACATCTTTCCGAACTGGTCCTTGTGGCTCGACGCCGACGACAGCCTCGGCGAACCGTGGCTGTTCCCACGACACGCAGCCGTCCTCTCGCCCACCGAGTACCCACGCCTCTACGACACTGTGAACGAGACCTAGGTCCGAAATCCAAGGCTCGGCGATCTTCGCGGCTAGCCCCCCGAGTCGAATCGCCTCGGACCGCTTTCCCATGATGAATCATTCCGGAGAGCACGTGACCGACCAGTGCCGCATGGCAGGGCTCGCTACCGGCGAAATGACGAACGAACCCGCCAGACGGATGTGTGGCGTGAGAACTCAAGCGAGGAGACCCGCTTCCAGACCCCACAGACGACAACTGCGGGTTCTGCAGGAGTGACTCCGATCATCACACTAGATAGCCGGTGTTGACATCTAGCATCGCTAATGGTAGAGTGACTGATGCGTACACATGGGATCAGACAAAGGAAGGAGGCACAGGCCATGAGGTGGCGGAGTTCGGCAGTAGCAGTTGTCTTGACAGTCGGCATGATCGCAGCTGTTGGCGTGGCGGGTTTGTCGTCTCAGTGCATCGATGAAGGCCCGTGCACTGGCTATAAGTACATCGACACGTATGAGGACTTCTACTGGGAGTGGCATCACTGCTACCCGATCGACTGGGAATGTGTGACGCTCTATAACCCGCTATACGATGACTGCCGAGAAACGTGCAGGTGGAACGTGTACGAGAACCCACTTGATGAGTACGACATTTGCTGGGATTTGTTCTTCAATGTCACGGTATGCTACCGGTGATCCGCAGCCGGCGCTGCTATGTACTTCTCGTGAGCGGGAGCGTCTTTCTTCTCGCTGCAAGTCTTGTGATCCATGCGCAATGTACGACGTGCCAACCGGATCCCTGGCAGGAAGGGCCGTTCGAGTGGGCACAGAGCCAACTCAACCCGACCACCGTCGGACTGCCGCTCGGGATTGCCGCGCCGCCAATCGAGGGCATCGACTTCATCGGGCATCGAACAGTGGTCCACATCGCCGTGAGTGGGGTCCGGGACGAAGCGATCGCCCTCTTGCGCTTGTGGGCGGAGCGCGACGATCTCCAGGTGGTGGTCGCGTTCGCCAGCGTGGGGTTGATGCAATCGGCCGAGATCCTGTCGGCTCTCGGCGAACGAATCGTTGCGTTCGGCCCGCCGGAGAGCTTGCGTCCTGTGGCTGACTACCGCGTCGGCGAGGGCGTCATCGCCGTGACGTTCCTGATCGACGAAACCGGGACCATTGTCTACCGGTTCACGCGGATCTCGCTTCGCTGGGCGGGGATGATCGACCAGGCTGTCGCTTCATTTGCGACCACGGGAGAGATCCCCGACGATGCCCCACAAGAGGGCGTGCATTGGTTTGAGGATGTCCTGCGTTGTCCGGCGCCGCCGCTGGAAACGCTGGATGGTGGACCCGTGACGCTGTCCGCCGGGAAGCCACGGCTCTTGCTCGCGGGTTCGTGCACGGAGAGCGGGCAAATGGCCGTCGTACGTAAGGCACTGGACGGACTCCGTGTCGAGTTTCCGCACGTGGAGTTCATCCTGATCGCCAACGTGTATACGGATGACCTTGCGGCCAACACGTGGGCGTACGCAAGGTCTTTGGGGTTTTCTTCCACATATCCCGGCTTTCAGAGACCGTGCGACGACTACGTGGCAGAGAGCGCTGAGTTCCGCGCGGCGGTGGTTGACTCCCTCACCATGTGCGCGGAAAGCAACATGGAAGGATGGACCGTTCTACTCGATCTCGATTCCCGCTTCGAGCGTGAGATGTTGTTGCTCGTCTCACCGATGATCATGATTATCGATGGGGACGGAAGGGTCGCGTTTCCCCCCACGATGTTTGTGGGGCTCTCAACCGACGGGAGTAGTCCACTGCAACTTCATCCGGAGGCAGTCACAGAGTTGCAGACGGTCCTCCAGACACTGGATCGCCCGTAGCGCACCGATCTAAGTGCGGTGTCGTCCCAATGTGGAGGTCGATTGGAAGATGAAGAGATCGATTCGTTTCACTCTGATGCTTGTTCTGTTGCTTGGTCTGGCCACCCTTGGCGACAATCTATCCGGTTTGCGGGTGGGCTTCCGCCTGCAGGACTGCGAAGAGATGCCCTGCGTCGAGCTTGACGAGACGTGGGTCAACTCTAGCGGCGGTGGGGCTCGTGCATATGGCGCCGGATACCGTCTCATGGCTGGGCAACGCGACTATCCAGCCAGCCAGAAATTTGCCATGCCCATCCACCTGGAAGTCGCCGAGTACGAACTCTGGGAGTGTAACCAGGAGCGCTGTTGCGAGCTGCAGTTCTACTTCTACTGTTATCTCTACTAGCTCTGAGGAGGCATCCCATGCAACCGACGCGATCCAAACGGAGTCTGTGGATTGTAGCAGGAGCCACCGCCCTCTCCGTGCTCGTCAGCCTTTCGGCCGCAGGGGCCACGTTGGAGGATCTTCCGCCGTTTGCCTGGTCGCACACGTACTTCACTCCCAGCACACTGGGGCTTCCCGTGAATGCCACGGCCCCGGAGTGGAGCCAGCGTACGTGGTGCGGCCACAGGACGCTACTCGTTGTGTCCCAATCCAGGTTTGATCAGCAGCTGCTCCCGATTTTCGCGACCTGGGCGGAACTCGACGGGCTGATGGTGCTGATCGCTCCACCACCACACAACTCATCATCCATTGCGGAGCTTCGCACGCTGGCCGGAGAACAGATCGAGATCCTCAGCAACAACGACGCACGGGCCTTCTACGACAAGTTTCGCATCGGCGAGCTTGCGCCCGACGTCATCTTCCTGATCGACGAGGATGCGTGCATCATATATCGCCAAACAAGGCTCTCCCTGCGATCGATGCCCGACCTCGAACCGGTGGTGTTGGCGTTTGCCGCCGGCGACCCGCTCCCCGAGGCTACGATCACCGAACACCTCCTCGCCCAAGGCGACCAAGCCCCGTGGCCGGATTTCGAACTCCAATCGCCTGACGGGGAGACGCTTTCCCTCAGCGCCGGCCCGATCCGCTTGCTGTTCAGCGGCGAGTATGTGGAAGGTCAGCAGGCAGCGCTCGTCTTCCATGCGCTTGATGAGCTTCGCGCCGACTACCCACAGGTCGAGTTCGTCTGGCATCTGCCGTACGTCACTGCATCCGGGTATGGGGCGATCGCACGGATGGCCGAGCTTGCGGACGACGGCACGTGGGATGCTTCGTGGGGAAAACGTCCTGTCGATGACTACCTTGCCGAGAGCATCGACCTTCTCGCCGCGTGGCGCCGGCGAGTCGCTGGCTACGCCGAGACGATCGCCGCCGAATGGACCGTGGCGCTCGACCCGGGCTACCGCCTACAGCGCTGGTGGCTGATCTACGGCGCGCCGATGGTGATGATCCTCGACGGCGATGGAACCGTCCTGTTCCCATGCAGCTTCTTCCTCGCCGATCATCGCACGGGTGAGCCGGTGCTTCACTCCGGGGCGATCGATGCACTGCGGGAGGTGCTCGATGAGGCAGTGGCGGAAGGAGGGGACGATGCGCCGTAGACGGAACCGGCAAGAACCAGCCTGCAGTGTTCTGCGGGACGGCGAGGCCTGTTGGCGCTGATCACGATCGCCGGCTCGGCCGTTTTGTCACAAACGCTCTCACGTTCGGCCCACTCCTCGCGGCCAAGCCAACAGCAGCAACACACCTGGAACCCGAGCCCCTTTGCCCCCCTGTCGGTACACCGCCACCCGGCAAGATCGCCTCCCTCGCCGAGGGAAGGAGAGCGGTTGTCGTGGCATCGCAGACGCTAGTCGATGCGTCTTTGTTTGCCCTGCTCGCGGAGTGGGGCACACTCGAGGATGTTGCCTGCATCCTGGTTGCACCGATCGATCAGCCCGAAGCCATCGCCGGAAAAGCGTTCGCCACATCAAGCAGGATCCGAACACGGATGGATCTCATGCCTTGAAGGAAGTTGGGCCAAGCGCTGCTTCGGAACACCCTATCGCGCAGAAGCTCCGGCTTCTGCTATCGCGCAGAAGCTCTCACGCGTTCATCGCTTCCGCTACTGGTAGTGCACGCGCTTCTTCGCCACCTGCATCTGGAAGAGGGTGACGATGAAGATGATCGCGAACAGCACGATCGAAGCCGCCGCGGCTCGCCCGTAGTGAGGCGTGAAGAAGAACCCTTGCCGCATGATGTAGTACACCAGCGTCTCCGCCGACTTCAGCGGTCCTGACGTGCCCGTGAACAATACGTACACCTCGGTGAACATCTTGAACGATCCGATCATCGAGATGATCAAGAGGAAGAAGATCTGAGGCGTCAAAAGCGGCACCGTGATCTTCCTCCACACTTGAAAGCCGGAGGCGCCGTCGATCTTTGCCGCCTCGTAGTACATTTGATCGATCCCCTGCATCCCGGCAAGCAGGATGATCGCTTGATATCCGACATACCGCCAGATGCTCAAGATAATCACGGCCGGCAAAGCATACTGGGGTGAGTTGAGCCATGCGATTCGATCGACACCGATCAATCCGATCAGGTAGTTGATCAGCCCGAAGCTCTCGTTGTACATCAGCTGCCACACCATGATCACGGCAACCATCGGGGTAATGTACGACAAGAAGAACGACGTGCGGGCAAACGTGCGGAATCGAAGCGACTTGTTGAGCAGGTTCGCGACAACCAACGCCAGCAGCAAGGTAATCGGTACGCTGGTCCCGACGATAATCAGTGTGTTCCACAGCGCACGCCAGAAATACCGGTCGCCGAAGATGTAGCGGAAGTGATCGAGGCCGACGTAGGTTCCCGGGAAATTCGTGAACGACACTCGGTAAAGGCTCAGCCGGAACGTGGAGAAGAACGGATAGAACGTGAAGATCCCAAGGATGATCAGGGCCGGCAACAGGTAGATGTACGCCCAGCCCGTGTCCTTCCAGAACGTACGGGATCGCCACTCATCCGGCATCGGTCGCTTCCAGAACGCGAACTTCTCAAGCTTCGGCATTCTTCTCCCCGTCGCTCAGCGAGACAACCTTCAGGCTCTCGTATCAGGGGGCGGCGGGGGCCGCCGTGGGGCGGCCCCGTTGCGCCACAATCCCTATTTGATCCTAGTAATCGAGCAAGTACTCGATTTCGTCCACGGCCGTCTCGACGGCCTCTTCCACCGTGGCTGCGCCGAGGGCGATCTCCTCGCACATCGTGCCCAGTGCGGCTCGCATGTCCCCGTAGTTGGGGTGGGCAAGCGATGAGACGCCGCTTGGCAGCATTTCCGACGAAACCACGGAGTGCGGGCTGCTCAACAAGGCGTACGTCCACACGGCGCTGTCCATGCCCGAATACGTCACCGGCAGGTAGCCGCTGGTCGCGGCCCAGAACCCTGTCATCTCCCCGCGAAGCAGGAACTTCAGGAACAGGACGCCGGCGTCGATCTCTGCCTGCGGAGCGCCTTTGAAGATCCCGATGTTCGTTCCCTGAATGAACGAGGCCATCTTCTCTCCCACCGGAAGCGCGGCCGTTTTCACCGTGTACTCGGTTCCCTCAGCAGCGTCGATCCAGTGGGAGTACCCGGCCGACGTGTCGATTGCCATCGCGACGCGGCCGATCTCCGAGTTCAGATAGCTGCTCGTGACCCATGCATACGGTGCGAGGCTGGCGTAGAAGTTCAGCGCCTCCATCCCGGCCTCGTTATCGAGCGTCACTTCGGTCCAGTCCTCGTTGAGGATGGTTCCGTTGTTCTGCTCAAGCAACGCCAGGAACTGCTCGGGGTTGGCCGACGGCCGCAGTCCCGTTCCGTAGCGGTCGATGTTGCCGTCACCGTCTACGTCCACGGTGTTCTCTACACAGAGGGCATAGAACTCCTCCCACGTCGTCGGCGGCGTCTCGACGTACTCCTCGATGTAGTAGAGGACCATGATCGACTTGTTGAACGGAATCGTGATCATGTCCTTGTACAGCATGCCGGGGAGAATGTCGGCGATTTCCTCATCGGTGAAGTAGGGGGTGAGCGGAACAAGGGCATCCGCAAGCGGTGCAATCCAGTCTTCGTAGAAAATGGTCATCGTCGGGACTTCCCCGGCGACCACGGCCCCGTTCACCTTCTGCTGCAACGCGCTGTAGCTCCCCTGGTACACGAAGTTCACCGTGATCCACGGATACTCCGCTTCGAACCAAGTGGCCAACTGCTCCAACATGGACGTGTTGTACTCGCCAAACCTGTGCCAGAATTCGATCGTCACCGGTTCCTGCGCCGTCGCCATGAACCCGACCGCAAACGCGGCAAGGATGCTCAACACCACCAGATATCGTAGCTTCATCGTGCACAGCCTCCTTTGAGTCAAGACCTACCTCCGTGCTTCGTGTCGCCTTCCTCCCGATGCAATTGCTGCGATGCCCCGGCTCCTCCCTGTTGCCGAGGTTACTTAATCCCTGTGCGTGCGACTCCTTGAATGAACTGCTTCTGCGTGAAGAAGAACAAGACCAGGATGGGGATGATCGCCAACACGGATGCCGCCATCAGTTGCTCGTATGCCGTCCCGATCTCGCC
The DNA here is from genome assembly GCA_003979035.1 of Candidatus Bipolaricaulota bacterium. Lineage (GTDB taxonomy): Bacteria > Bipolaricaulota > Bipolaricaulia > UBA7950 > UBA9294 > RXOA01. The sequence goes on along the minus strand of RXOA01000137.1, from coordinate 3,736 downwards.
CGAGAAGACCTGTAGTCCGACGGGCACGGTACGCATGTTCGGACTGTTGGTCATGATCAACACCCACGTAAACGAGTTCCAGCTGCCGAGAAACTTGAACAACGCCACGGTGAAAATCGCCGGCTTGGATAGCGGCACCATGATTCGAAACAAGAATCGAAGCCGGGAACACCCGTCAATCCGCGCCGCATCCAGCAACTCATCGGGCACCCCGCGGAAGAACTGCCGCAGCAGGAAGATCCCGAACACCGAAACAAGCCACGGAATGATCAGCGCCTCGTAGCTGTCCAGCCATCCGAACCGCGCGATCGTCACGTAATTCGGAAGAAGCAGCATTTGGCCGGGGATCATCAACGTTCCGAGCAGAATTGCAAACAAGACGTTCTTGCCGAAAAACTTCATCTTGGCGAACGCGTACGCCGCAAGGATCGTCGTGATCACTTCGCCGATCGTCGTCGTGATCGCCATGAAGAAGCTGTTGAAGAAGTACCGTCCGAACGGAGCCGCACTCCACGCTTTGGCGTAGTTCTGCCACTGCGGCGAACTAGGAAACCACTGTGGCGGCATGCGCAATGCTTCTGTTTGCGTCTTGAGGGATGTGGTGAGCATCCAGAAGAACGGCAGAAGCATGATCGCACAGCCGGCAAACATCAGAACATACAGAGCTACTCGGTAAGTCCGTTGTCGAACAACGTAATGACGCCCAGTGTGGGTCGCCTCCAAGACTGCCCCCTTGATTCCAAGCAAACCGGCCAGGTGGACTAAGCAGTATACGGATGAACAATCCTCCGAGCAAACGCACGCAGGGCTGTGCAACCACGCGACCCTGCCCGCAGTTTCCTCACGGGAGAACAATCACGCCCATATCTGCGACGCCACGACGGAACTCCCCCCCAGCCAATCGAGAACCGCCGGGCAGGAAACGCAGAGCGCATCAGGGTCTCAGCAGCAGGATCAGGCCACCAAGCACAACCGCAATGGGCAGCCCAATCACGAGCATCCCCAGCCACTCTCTGCCTTCAAACGGCGATGTCCGCGCGCCCGACAGAGGCATGTCGAACGAGTCGAGAACCCGATCATCCATGACCACATCGGTTGAGCCGATCTCGCGGGACACGGAGATCGTTTCGACATCGACGCCCTCCGCCCAGGCTGTCACGCGAACGTAGAACATGTGCCCCTCCACGGACACATCCGACCCCTGAATGTGTTCCGGCGTCGTCTGGCGGGGTGTCGCACCGCCGCCGCCGACCACCATGTAGGTCACGCCATCGCGAACGATGTGTTCGTAGTGATGAGAGTGCCCGTTAAACACGATGTCCACGTCCATCTCGGCAAAGATCGGATGGTAGATCGTGTCGAGGAAGAAGCCTGTCCCGTAGTAGGGATCGGACGAGAACACGGGATGGTGAAAGATGACGAACTTGTGCGGCTCCGGGCCGGCAAGGTGCACCCGCGCCCAATCCTGCTGCGCGGCGATATCCAGCGCGCTCTTGACGTTGGTATCCAGCCCGACCACAACCACATCGCCCCAATGGAACGCCCACCACCGCTCGTCATCCCGGCCTTCTCCCGGCGGGAGTTCGAACGTTTCGTAGTACGAGCGATGGTTCTTCTCGTGGTTTCCCAGCACGGGAATGAACGGAGCCCGGAGAAGCATGTCGTCGAACGAAGCGAACCAATCGTCCCAGTAGAAGTCGGATGGGCTCTCCACGACGTCGCCGGCATGAAGAATGAAGTCGTAGTCCAGTGAATCGGCGGCGATCGCGTCCGCAACCAGTTCGAGCCGGTTCACACCCTCGAGCTGTTGCTGCGTGTCGGCAAGGACAACAAACGACACCGCTTCTCCGGGTGCCGGCTCAGTGGAGAAATGCCCAACAGCGCTTACGATCTCGTCCTCTCCTTCGAGCAGCACCACCCGATAGGCACAGGCATCGTCCACCGGAAGTCCACCAAGGACGGCGTGGGTGGTGTCCGGTGCGTCGTCCTCGGGGAGGGGGACATCCAGACGCCGAGCAAAACGGCCCGATGCTTCGTATTCTGAGAGCGTCCCGTATTCCACGCGTGCCGGAAGCGGTTCGGAGCTCTGCCAGCTGATGGTGATCGATCGCTCATCGGGAGCACCGCAATAGGGGCCGTGAACAAACGATGCGGCGGCACAAGCCCCCGAAAAGAAAAGGGCCACAAGACAGACAAATGCGGGGATACGGCGATCGGCCAAGATACCCTCCTTCGACCCTTCAAGTGTAGAGGCGGGCAAGAATCGATACAACTCCCAGCGGGCCTGTCGCATCACTTCCCGGTTTTCGGCACGGTACGGATCTTGGCCGTATCGATCAACCGACAGGGTTGGCACAGATCTTCCCGCCCTCGTTGTACCCTTCGCCGATCGGATCACCGATCCGATAGTAGCGGTTGTCAAGACCGTAAAGAATCGGATCGAACGCCTGCAGATCCTTGATGGCGCGTCGACCGCCGTCGTCTTCCAGAAGCATCTCATCCACTTGGCACTCCACAACCTTGGCCACGAGTACGCATCGGTGCTCCACCTGGACTTCACGGAGCAATTCGCAGGCAAGGTTCACCGGACACTCGCGGATCAGGGGAACATCCAGCCGCCCGCTGTCAACGACATCAAACCACGCGGACTTGTCGGCGACGCGTCCGGAAACCATCCCGCACGCGTCGACACGATCGAGCATCGTCGTCGATGGGATGTTCACACTGAACACCTTCGCGGCACGAATTCCGCACATGGTGTGGTGGTTCTCGGCGAGCGACACCATCACCAACGCCGGCTTGATTCCGGCGATCGCCACATCGCCGACTTCGGCGAAATTGGCCCGTCCGTCCACGTACGACCCTACCAGCACAATTGGGACGGGCACAACCAGCGGAACCTCTCCAAGCGTGATCTTCTTCACGGGCGCCTCCCAGTCCAAGCAAACGGTTCGCAATCCCACTTCCCCGACCCAATCCTCGGCCGTTCGCGTCTTGCCGCCGTCTCGGACTCCCTCGGCGCAACGGTCCGCATTCTGCAGGCAGGGCGGTCCATCGTCCTGGTCGGCAACGCTTCGGCAAGATAGACTTCTCTGTTCAAAGGATTCAAATCGGACATCGGACGAGGGCGCGGCTTGCCGGCCTTGACGCAACGGAGGTGGGTGAATTGGGGCAGTGGAGCATAGAACGAGCAACGACCATCACAGTGAGCTAGCACGAAACGTGGGAGGGGATCGTACGGAGGGACAGGATTTCATCCGCCGCTTCGTGATCGAAGATCTCGCCGCCGGAAAGAACGACAGACGCGTTCACACGCGCTGGCCGCCGGAGCCGAACGGCTACATCCACATCGGACATGCCAAAGGCTTTCTTCTTGCCTACGGAATCGCCAAGGATTTCGGCGGCAAGTTCAACTTGCGGTTCGACGACACCAACCCGACGGCGGAAGAACAGGAGTTCGTCGACGGGATCATCGAAGACATGGCGTGGCTCGGCGTCGATTGGGGGGATCGCCTGTTCTTCGCCTCCGACTACTTCGAGCAACTCTACGGCTGGGCCGAACACCTCATCCGCGCCGGAAAGGCCTATGTTTGCGACCTTTCGGCCGAGGAGATCAGCGCCTACCGCGGCACCGCGATCCGAAGCGACGATCAGGACTCAACAAAGATCGTCACACCACCCGGAACAAACAGCCCGTACCGGGATCGACCGATCGAAGAGAACCTCGACCTGTTCC
>RXOA01000136.1 GCA_003979035.1 Candidatus Bipolaricaulota bacterium | reverse complement strand
TCGGCGGTCTGTTCTCTGTGGCACTTTCCCTAGGGTTTCCCCCGCTGGGATTTCCCCAGTGGCCTGCCCTGCGGAGTCCGGACTTTCCTCAGAGAGAGCGGCGCCCTCTCCGCGATCTCCTGGCCCTCTCGCCGAATCGCTGATACCCGCAACGTCGACAGAAGTATACTGTAGAAGAACGTGCGCCCAAGCCGGGGCCGACACGATGCAGCGGACTTCTCACCATTTCCTTCCGCAAGAACCTGCCGCACCGCGGACACACGCGTCGCCACGCGACCCATGCCGCCGCCGCCAATGCCAAGCAGAGCGTTGCCACACGCAGAGCACGCCCCGAACTCGATGAGAATCCCGCCGGTTCGCGGAGCGTGGCGGCATGATCGCTCTCCAGATACTCAAACACGGCGGCCATCGCTTCTTGAACCCGCCCATTCGCGACCAGATCTTCCGTCGCCGCGAGCACGCCACGACGAAGGTCGGGGAAGGACGCCTGAAGCCCCGCTCCAACTTGAACGGCCACCGTCCAGTCACCGTGCTCGTCCCGGAGAAAGACGACCAACAGCGATGGATCGCCGGCAATACCCCATGCAGAGAGAATCCCGGCGGCAAGATCCTCGACTCGCGGAGTCGGCGACTCCCAGGTGGCGAGAAGATATACGTCGATTCCCAGCGCAGCCCGAGCGCTGGTGGCGCGCTGCGCCAGGTCGAGCCGACCACCGTGGTTGAGCACATTCCCGTAGTCTGAGACAGCGCCGATGGACTGCGGGAACTCGGCCTGAAGAGCCGTCGTCTCCGCCGAGATCGAAACGACGAGGAGGATCACAAGACCGATCCGCGCGATCAGACGATGAATAGGATGCGGTTGCAGTTCTCGCATGTCACGAGGTCGCGCTCTCCGCGGACCCGTTCAACCGTGCTGGAGCTGATTCTCAGCTTGCACCCTCCGCAGGTCCCCTCGACGATTTCGACCACAGGGTCGGGGAAGTTGATGCGAAGCGCATCGTACTTCTCCAGAACATAGGCGGATACGTTCCCCGCAAGCTCTTCCCGCGCTTGCCTCCGATCCACCAGCAGCTGTTGTTGCTCGGCGATCAGTTCATCAAGCTCCGTCATTTGCGACGCATGCCCGGCGCGGCGCGTTTCCAGGTCACGCTCCGCTTTGGCGAGTGTCGTCTTCGCCGCCTCGATCTCCTCCATCATCTCCAGCGCTCCATCCTCGAGTTCATCGATGCGATTGCGCTCGAGCAAGATCTTCTCGCGCAGCATTTCCATCTCTTTGTAGCTGATGATGTCGCCATCAAGGCGCCGCTGATACTCGCGAATCTGATCATCAAGTTCATCTACCTGGAGGTTTCTCATCAAGCTCGCATGCTCCAGATCGCGGAGCCGTTGACGTCTTTCTTCGATCCGTTCCTCTTCCTCCTTCAGCTTGGCGACCAGCTGACGCTGCTGCGCCTCGAGAATCCGGACCTGAGCCACGATGGCCCCTTGTTTGGCGTCGTTTGCCTGGATATCGAGAAGAACCGCAATGACCTTGTGCAATCATGCCTCCCGCCTCACGCGTTGTGTCACTATAGGGGGGGGCGGATGCCGGCGCAAGTTGCCGGAGCGGTTGCCGGATCTGGTCAGACAGCGTCACAATCCCGGCGGGTCCATCAGGTTGTGTCGGCTCCACGATCTCCTCCATCAAGCGGGTTCATCATCACCGAAAACTCTGCCGGTTCATCCCGCGCTATGGACCCCCAAGAATGAAAGAGCGGAGTCCGAAGAACCCCGCCAGCTGGACCCTTCACGATGAACGGCGAAATCCCGTCCTAAGGAACGGGTGTTCTCCCTCGCAGTGCCCGTCCGAGAGTCACTTCATCGGCGAACTCCAGGTCCCGACCCACCGGGACACCCTGCGCGATCTGTGTCACTTCGATCCCCAGAGGATTGAGTCGGCTTGCGATCTGCATCCCCGTCAACTCTCCGTCCAGCCGGGGCTCAAGCGCAAGAATCACTTCTCGGATCGGCTCGCTCTGAACGCGGGCGACCAACGCGTCGATCGTCAGGTCGGATGGCGAAACATCGTCCATCGGAGACACAAGGCCTCCAAGGACATGGTAGAGTCCGTGGTACTCGCCGGTCTTTTCGATCTTGAGAATCTCCCACGGATGTGCGACAACGCAAATCGCGTCCTGGTCCCTTTTTGGATTTCGGCACAAGGGACAGAACTCCTCGGTCGCGAAGTTGAAGCACCGCCGACATCGATGCACATCGGATTTGATCCGGTGAACGGCATCGGCGAACTGATCCACCTCGGCTTGCGAGGCATTGAGAAGGTAGAATGCCACGCGCTCCGCGCTCTTCTGACCGATCCCCGGCAGTGCCTTCAGCCGATCGATCAATTGCTGCAGCGGAAGGATCAAGGCATCACCCCGGGCATCCCCTGAGCCAGAGGTCCGAGAAGCTCATCCGACTTCTCCTCCGCGTCACGCTGCGCCTGCTGCACGGCTGCCACGATGAGATCAACGAGCATCTCGGGGTCGTCGGGATCGATGACTTCGGCTTCGATGTTCAGCCCTTGAAGCTTTCCACGCCCATTCACGATCGCCGTGACCATCCCACCACCGGAACTCGCCTCCAAGCGCATTTCGTTGATTTCCGCTTGCTTGCGCTCCATCTCCTCTTGCAGTTTCTTCACCTGCTTCATCAACTGTCCCATATTGCCCATGCCCTTCATCATTCCTCCTTCACAATCGATCCATCCAGCGCGTCGCAGGCAAGTTTTGCCTTCTCGAGAAGGCGCTCCCGGTCGAGGGGCTTCCGCTTCACTTCCCCGTTAATGCGCAGATCGACCGTCGTCGAGTCTCCAAAATGGCGCCGTACCATCCCAGCCAGATACTGGAAATTGGAGCTCTTCTCCAGGCTCTCCTTGTGGAATGTATGATCAGGATGAAACAAGAGCGCAAGTCGCTCGCCTTCAAGAATCGGCGTGCATTCCGTCAAGAAAGCCGCCATGGCGATTCTCTCCCCTTCGATCTTGGCGAGCATCGTCCGCCATACGTCCCCTTCGGCTTCCGACCCGGGTTCGCGGCGAATCTCGATCGTCGCCTCGGGTGCCTGTCGGTCGTCCGACCCGGCCGCGGATCGCTGGAGGGGCACCTCTCCCGATACCGGACTCGGTTCCGATTCCCGCGCGCGATCTTCCTCCGGCACGTGGTTCGATCCCTTGTCGCCGCTCTTGCCGATGATCTCACTCTTGTTTCGGCGCTGAGCTTGAGCATGGTTTGCCGGGGCGAACTCCGGTTCAACCACCGCCTGTCGCGGAATCCCTTCCGCTCCACCATCCCTGGCGCGCGCGTGAAGTTCTGATTCTGCCGTCACTTCGTCCAGCAAGGCAAGAATCCCGACCTCCAGCAACACACGCCGATCCGTTGATCGGAAGAGATTCGCCTTGATGTCCAGCAGCCGGCTGCAGAGCTTGAGATCCAGTCGGCCGTGTCCCAGGTTCGCCGCAATGCGGTCCCGCAATACGCCGATCACATCTCCGAGAAACGTCTCCAGATCCTTGCCACGCTGGGCAAGCCGCTCAATTGTCTCCAGCACGGCCACACGGTCATTCACGCCGCAAGCATCGACAAACGCCTCAGCGACATCGCGGCCCACAATTCCCAGCATCTCATGGAGTACCGTCTCGTCAATGCCGTCCGTGGCGTGCGTGGTCGCTTGCTCAAGCAAGACGATTGCATCCCGCATTCCGCCCTCGGCACGCCTCGCGAGCAGCTCGACGGCTTGGTCATTGATTCGGATCTGTTCCGCCTCCGCGATCTCACGAATCCTGGCGGCAATCTGCTCGGCTCCGATCTGCCGGAACCCAAACGCTTGGCATCGAGAGACAATCGTGCGTGGAAGGCGATGCGGCTCCGTGGTGGCAAATACGAACACAACGTGCGGCGGCGGTTCTTCGAGCGTCTTCAGGAGCGCGTTGAACGCCTCATTGGTCAACATGTGGACTTCATCGATGATGTAGACCTTGTGCGAAAGGTCGGTGGGAGCAAACCCGACTTCTTCGCGCAGGCGTCTGATCTGATCGATTCCCCGGTTGGATGCCCCGTCAATCTCAAGGATGTCAAGAGATCGCCCACTGATCACCGTTTTGCAGTGAGCACAGAGATTGCACGGCTCGCCGCCCTCCGGCGCAAGGCAGTTCACCGCTCGAGCGAGAATCCTTGCCACACTTGTCTTGCCGATGCCTCGCTCTCCCGCAAACAGATACGCGTGCGCCACTTCTTCCGCCGTCACCGCATTCCGCAGCGTCGATACGATATCCTGCTGCCCAACGACCTCGGAGAACCTCTGCGGGCGCCAACGCCGATACAAGGAGATATAGCCAGACGAGTCACTCACCCTGAATCACCACTCCACTCTTCACAAGTCGGGGAGACTGGATTCGAACCAGCGGCCTCCTGCTCCCAAAGCAGGCGCGCTACCAGGCTGCGCCACTCCCCGGTGGACGTTTTTCGCATTATAGATGAGGGATCGCATCGGTTCCAATCTCCTTGACAACCGCAGTCTTCTCTTCATCGACGGCGCCGAAGCGCCGGCAACTTGCGAGCGACAAGATCAAGAAGCAACAACATCACTGACCCGAGAAGCACGTACGGATAGAGCTCAATCGCGCGCATCCTCTCCGTGGATGACGACAAGACAAGATCAGAAGGCACTCCGAGGTAGCGTCCTCCAGTTTCGAAGGCAATACGTTGTAGCAGATCTCGATCGGACCCGCCAAGCCCGTACTCGTCGGAGTAAGGAATGGCGAACGCTTGAGTGTGCAGGAGCTGCCGCGTGCGATCGACAAGCTGGATCGCATACGCGCCCTCTCCCGGCGCCGCGAACACGCCCTCGTACAGCCCGGGGGCGACCTGCACCAGATCGATGGCGCCGAGGCCAGGGAGCAGCCTCGCCTCAAGGTCGAGGAAGTTCGCATAAGCGTTCGCTTCGTCCCTCGCATCCACCCATACAGTGAGGTCCGTTGATGAGACAGCCACCTCGACACTGACTCCCGTTGCGGTCGGCATGCCCGGAATCGCTGCGAGCAGGCTGTCAACAAGCAGGGCCGCCTTCTCCCAAGCGACCCAGTCCGCGGACCATTGCCCCTGAAGATCCGTGTTGAGCACGGCAACGTTTCCGCGCCCGTTCCGCCAGCGAATGAACAGGGGATCCTTCCTGGTGCCCGTGTCGGCCCAAAGGAGCACTTCGGATGACGGTTTCTCGTACGTCACCGAATGGCCGCCAATCGACGGGATCGAATGGAGATCCCCCACCGCCATGGTTCCCGACACCGCCCCCGTGTCCAGCACGAATCGACTCTGACTGAACCGCCGGATGGCTCGCATCGAAATCTCCGGCAGCTCGCCGTAATCGGTTGCTTCGTAGAGCTCGCCGTCACCGGCCTCCACGAAGCGCGCGAGGAATTCGCGGTTAGGGTTGGAGCCGATCGCGACGACTGAGACTTTGACATCTTCCTGAGATGCAATCTGATCGATCAATTCATCGTAGTCATGGATTCCCTCTACCGTGCGCCCATCGGTGAACAGCAGGACATGTCGAACACGCGCATCGGCGGCAGCGGCCTGCATCAGGGCGCTTGACAGCGGATAGAAGAGATCCGTCCCTCCCCCGGCCTGCATGCTCTGCAGGCCCGAGAAGAAGGCATCACGATTCTCGACGCGCTGCAACGGGACGATCCAGTCGTACGCCACGTCGAACCCGACGACACCAATCAAAGCTTCGTCAGGCAGTAGATTCACGGCAGCAACCGTCGCTTGCTTGAGGAGGTCGATTTTCATCCCTCCGGCCGCGAAATTGCGCATGCTCCCCGAGCGATCCAACACGAATATGACGAGCAGATCAGCCTCCTGGGCCTGCTCCGGAACCGAGTACGACACGGGAAGAAGCCGTTCCAGTTCGCCGGGCGGGATTCCACTCAACTCGGACGGCCCCTGAACGACAAGAAGCGCTCCGCCGACATCGCGCACGTACGCTTCAAGGCGCGCGACATCGCTTGAGCTGAGGGCCGCCAACGGCATCCCCGAGAGGATGACTTGATGGTATCCCGCCAGTTGGACCGTGTCGGGAACGTGATCAGCGTGGACGTAGGACCGCCCTGATGCCTGAAGAAGGGCTTCCAGGATGTCCACCGGTTCACTGTGAATCAGGAGCAACGATGGGCGCTCGTTCGTTCGGACCATCGCCGAGAGAGCATCGTTGCCGGCAACTCGATCACCGTCTGCCTTGACGATCACGCGATACGTTGCCATCCCGGGGACACTCAGTTCACTGACGATCGAAACATCGGTACGTCCGGCGAACAGAGTGACATCCCTTGAATCGAGGAGGTCGCCATCGCGGTAGAACGTGATCACTGCATCGGCCTCCGTGTTTGAGTCGATCGACGCCGTCACGAGAAATCCCCGCCCAACATCGACCGTCTCCGGAAGATCCAGACGCATCATCGCCGCATCCATGCCCTCGATAACGGGCATCGCCAGCGTGGAAATGGGAACCCCCGCCTCTCTCGCCATGGCGATCCCCTCGAACAGCCCCGATGTGATCGCGCCATCGCTGAGAAGGATGATTTCGCCTCCGCTTCCACCGGCAATCAGAGAAACCGCCGCTTCGACTCCGGCCCTGAGGTCCGTCGCCTCGCCGATCGGGGACGCGCCGGCGGCAATCGCAGACATCCACGGTTGATCGGGCAGAGCGATGATGTCCGCTTCCGCACCAAACGCCACCCCTCCCCAGTTCGCATCAGGGTGGGTCGATCGCACAGCGTCCACCCATTCCGTCACGTCCGCGGGGGTCGATAGTGCCGTCACACTTGCTGATCGGTCAATCAGGATGACCGCATCCGAGGTCATCTGGCTGACATGCCACTCCGGTCCTGCAGTGGCGATGATTGCAGCGGTCACGGCCAGCAAACGCAGTACGATCCCTCGTCGAGGTTGATGCCAGACCAGGGCGATGATCACGGGAATCGCGAGCGACAACAGCATCCATGGGTTCGCAAGGCCGATCGGCATCCCGGCGCCGATCATCGGCGACTCCTCGCCGACCACGCACCGTGGTACACGGCGGCCTCGATGACCAGGATGACGCACGCCGCCAGCGCAATCCAGGGCCAGATCGCGAACAAAGCCGCTTCCGTTCGCACACCGAGGATCGTGTCGGCAGCCTCTCGGGTCGTGGTGATTTCGGACTCACCGACAGCGACATTGAATGCCATTAGGATCGATCCGGAAGGGGCAAGGATTTCGTAGAATCCTGGCATGTCAGCAAGAAGGACTCCACCCGGGCCGACATCCTCCGCGTCATCTCGTCGCGATCCATCGGTAGCGGCTGCCCCTTGGACGAAGTCACCGTTGGGATCGATCACCTGCCCCACCGGGCCGGCCCAGCCAAGGTCGATCGCCTGTCCCGGCTCCATCTGCTCCCACCCCGCGAGCTGAGCGCGCGGGGAGAGATGCTCGATCGCGTTGGCGACTAGCAGCGGGAAGTCAATCGATAACGGAAGATTCGTCCTCCACAGGTCTGGGATCAGGGCAATCCAGCGCCCTGTCTTCGTCACGCCCGCCACAAGGACATCCTGCTCGAAAGCTGTGAGAAGCGTCACACCGTCTCCGGGGAGCCGTGGTGACGATTCGCCCTCGGACAACGAGGCAATGTCGACGCGAAGCGCGTCCGCGGAAATGCCCTGAAGAATAGGATCGCCGGCGGCGACAGCTCGCATCGGCGCATAGGCCGCAGTCCCCTCGCCCGAGACTTCGTTTGCCGGTTCCTCGATCATCGACACGAGCAGCAGGTTCCCTTCGGGAAGCGCGCCTCCCTCATGTTCGCGATCGAGAAGCGCGGCATATCCGTTGACCACGATGAACTCGGCTTCCGCCATCGCGTCCGTCCACACAATCGGACCGGAGACCTCAACCGCGGCACGCAGAAACGGATCGTTCTCGCCAATCCATGAAGCCTTGCGCGGCATGGACTGCGGCAAGACGTAGTACCGGAGATCGTCGAAAGGCGCCCCATCCTTCGGCGTCAATTCGGCGGTGTACGCGATGCCGTTTGCCGTGGGGAACGGCAAGACAAAGGTTTGCCGCTCTCCAGGAGCGAGAACAAGCGGGAGTCGAACCCGGCTTGATCCGTCACTGACGCGAAGCTCCGTTTCGCGATACTCCGAATCATCGTTGCGGACCCCGGCAAAGACGACGACTCCGTCGCCATTCGGCTGGATCCGAACGTTGAATGCGTCAATCGAGAGATTGCCGGCACTGCTGATCCATACTTGCTGCACCGGAAGCGAGCGGGGAGGATCCGTCACGGTACGATCGCTAATCAGAAACACCTGTTCGTACTGGTCGGAAGCTTGCTGGCTGTCGAGCAATGTATTCAAAGAGGCGATCGTCCCGTTTCCCGTCCAATTCGGCTCGAATCCGGCGATCGCGACCCGAGCGGCATCGTGATCGCTTCCGAGCGGCGCGAGAATCGTAGGGCTCAGCGACAGCTGGATCACAGTCACCGGCGTCGCCGGAAACGCATCCAGGATCTCCAGAGCTCGCGCCCTTGCTTCTTCCGCCTTGGAGCGTCCGGTGGATGTCGTTCCCTGCATGCTCGCGCTCCCATCGATCACGATCGCCATCGCGGAGAGCGTAGGCTGTCTGATGCGCAATGCAGGTCCCGCAGCGGCAATGATCAACAACACAAGCCCGGCAAGTTGCGCAAACAGGACCCAGTCCAGCTGGGGGCGGAACCTTGCCAGCCGCGTCCGATGTCCGTGTTGCAGCGTCTCCCACAAGAAAACGGCCGATACTTGATGGCGCAAATTGCGCGCGCGAAGGAAGTAGATCAACGGCACGAGGACCGTCAACCCGAACAAGCTCAGATAGCCTGCGCGGGCCCAGATCATGCCAACACCCCGCTTCGGCGAAACACTTCGTGGAACAACGCCCTGATTGGGAGATCGGTCGAAGCGACCACGTGCGCGACTTGATGGCGAGCAGCGAATCGCTCGAGCTCCTGAAGACGCTTCTCGAGCGACTTGCGATACTGCGCCCTTGTCGCGGGGCCGACCGTCAGCTCGATCGAGCGATTCGTCTCCACATCGACGAGTTGCGCAATTCCTTCGATGCGCGGTTGAAGATCCTCGGCGCTCAGAATCTGAACCACAACGATCCGGTCGCCGCGATGAAGAAGACGCAGCAGCCCCTCCTGCCAGCCTCGTTCGGTGAGAAAGTCACTCAGCACGAACACCAATCCGTTCTCCCGGGACTGGGCCGCGAATGCCCCAAGCGCCTCATCAATGGATGTCATCCCTCCTGGAGTCGTGGCACGCAGGGATTCGAAGACTTTCGCCAATTGGCGCATTCCATGGCGTGGCGGAAGCGGGGGGTGAAGGGCCTCGCTGAATGGGTAGAGCCCGACGCGGTCAAGTTCCTTTAGCGCCACGTAGGAGATTGCCACCGCAAGCTGAGCCGCGTAGTCGGCTTTCGACGGCGATCCGATTCCCATCGATGCGGACAGGTCTACGAGAACACTGATCGGGACGTCCTCCTCACGAACGAAAGTCTTCACGACGACTCGATCCAGTCGCCCGAGAACCTTCCAGTCCACATAGCGGATATCGTCTCCCAAGCAGTAATCGCGATAGTCGGCGAACTCCAGGCTCACTCCCGAGCGTGGCGAAGCATGTAGGCCCTCGAACCGCCCACGATGTCTCCCGTGAAAAGCGAAACGAAGGCCGGACAAACTGTCGAAGAGCGCTTTGTCGTAGAGGGCGGGGGTCATGACACTCTCGTCCGGCGCCACACGTCCGAAATCACATCGGATACGTCAATCCCTTCTGCATCTCCGCGGAAATTCAGAAGAACGCGGTGCACAAGCGCCGCGCGATGGATCACCTCGACATCACGAACGCGAACATTCGGCTCGCCGGCCAAGAACGCGTGCGCCTTGGCCGCTTGAAGGATGGCGATCGCCGCCCGAGGACTTGCCCCGTATTCAACGTAGTCCTTCACCATCTGAGGCGCCGAATCCGTCTGTGCATGCGTCGCGAGGACCAACCGGGCGACGAACTTCCTTAATCCTTCCCCTACGGGAATCTCCCTCACGACCGCTCGCGCCGAAAGGATGTCTTCACGAGAGGCCACCGCATCGGGGAGCACAATTCCTTGCCCTTCGGTGTTTCTCCGTGAGATCTCGACAAGCTCATCCTCGGTCGGAGTGTGCACTTCGAGCTTCATGAGGAATCGATCCACTTGCGCCTCCGGAAGAGGATACGTCCCTTCCATCTCAATCGGATTCTCAGTAGCAAGAACCATGAACGGCTCCTCAAGCGGATGCGTAACCCGCCCCACAGTGACCGTTCGCTCCTCCATCGCTTCGAGCAGAGCGGATTGCGTCTTCGGTGTGGCCCGGTTCACTTCGTCGGCAAGAACGATGTGCGCAAACACCGGACCCGCAGAAAACGAGAACCCTCTGTGTCCGTTCTCCTCCGTGAGAATGTCCGTCCCGACAATGTCGGCGGGCATCAGGTCCGGCGTGAACTGGATCCGGGAAAAGCTGAGTCCCAAAGCGCTGGCGAGTGTTCGAACAAGCAGTGTCTTGCCGAGACCGGGGACACCTTCCAGAAGAAGGTTGCCTCCGCAAAGCAGTGCAATCAACGATCCCGAGACGATTTCCTCGTGACCAACGATCACGTCGGATATCGCTTCTCGCAATCTCCCGAAGGCCAGCGTGGCCTCGTCAAGTTGCCGCTCCGTGATCATGTTCCTCCTTGTGTGATGGCTCGAAAGTAAGCCTCAATCAGATCCCGCTCACGCATCGACAGCGATCGCTGCTCGACAATCGCCTGCAGGGAGAGAGGATCAAGCTGAAGGGCGCTGACCGCCTCGCCGGCGGCGTCGTAGATCGGCTCAATAGGGATCCCTTGCGTCAGCAACTCGCGAAACGTCGTCGCACTTGTCAGCGCACCGCCAAGCCTCTCCGTGACGAACCCCGGAGCGCCGAGCGCCGAAACAAGCGGGCGCTGCGTTCCCTCGGCGCCGGGCGCGTCGAGCCCGCCGGACTCGCCAAGCGCTTCTTCCGCAGATGAATCCCCCGCAGACTGCCCCTCTTGATCGATGTCATCGCGGCGCTCTTGGCCATCGGCGCCCACAGCGCTGCCGCCCTCGTTTTCAAGAGACTCCGTATACGCCGCTTGTTCATCCCGCAAATCGCCGCTTGCCACCGGAGATTCCGACAGCGCAGCAAGTGTTGTTTCATCGAAGGTCCGGGTGAGCGTCGTTGCCAGCGCGTTCATCTCGTCCAGATCCGCTTGCGATATCGTCTCCCCACTGGAGATTCGGCTCTGTGCGGATTCAAGAAGCGACTGCGCCCGCGCAAGCGCCTCGTCCCGTCGGCCCGAATCTTGCTCCAAGTCGCCGAAGCCGGCGTCCGTTACCGCGACTTCGGTCGTCACGAAGGCCTCCAGCGCCGCAAGAGCCGCAAACAAGTCATCATCCACATCCACCTGCGCCGATGATCCAAGAACGGTTCCTTGGATGCGGGAAGTGTCCTCCGACCAGGCTTCGGCCCCCTCCCCGGAACGATCTGCCGGCTGTTCATCGTCACCGCTTCTCGCCTCTTCCGCGGGCGACACGCCGTCAGGATCCAGACGCACGCCACCACCGGCAAGCAGCCCGCTAACCTCATTGCCCGAGCTCAAGCTCGATCCCGACGTCCGTGCAACCATTCCCCCAAGTCCGCCCCACAGCAGAACGGCCACGCAGAGAATCGCGAGCGTAGGCCGGTGGAAGGGAGTCGCCCGTCGCCACTGCAGTGGCTTGCCGCGGAGCGTCTTTTCGATCCGGTATCGGAAGACATCCGGTCCGTCCCGCAAGCTCACTTCGTAGAGGGAAGATAGACGTTCTCCCGTCACCAGGCGTTGGTCGATGCGCAACAGAAGGTCGCCGATGTTGATGCGTTGCCGCGATGCGATCGCGGATGTCAGCAACGAGGCAATCACCGGGGCTAGCCACAGGCAGATCAGGAGACGATCGGACGATAGAACAGGAGCGATCAGATCGACGGCAAACAGGCCCCAGACCACAATCGTAAACGACAGAAACACCCATGTCGCTCCGTACAAGCCACGCTGCCTACGCTGTCGCCGCCCCACCTGCACCAACAGGTCCGAGAAGCTGAACACAGCGTCCTCCTCATGAGCTTCGGTGCAAGAGTGCTAGAATAACGATTCCCCAGAGGATCGGCAAGCCCAGAGCGGAAAGCGCTGAGCTCCACGAGATCACCGCGTCCATACCAAGAGCGGCGCCGGCTGCTCCGACCCCACCGAACCACGCCCCGGCAACGCGGATCGGTCCGGTCACAATCGAACGCTCTGCGGCAAAGGAAAGGCACCAGTAGCCTGCAATCCATCCGTAGGCAACCGCCAGTGCCCAACGGCGCCCCCAGGCCCCGGCAAGCCATCTCGTCATGCTCCCCACTGCCCACCAGATCGAGAGGGCGAAGAGAAAAAACAGGAGCATCGAACCCATCCGCCCCGGGTGGAGCCCAAGCTGGAGGATCGCGAGCGGTAGAACCAAGATCAATGCCAGAACGCCGCGCATCAACTGTGCTGCATCCCCCCTCCAGCCAGTCTGGCCGCGATCCGCGCCAACCAATCCGTCGCGAACCGCAAGAAGCGTCAACGCAAAGAGGAAGACATGAAAGTACACCGGCACATCCTGAAGGAACAGGAACGAGCCGAACGTTGAGACGGATCGGGCCGGAGGCAAGGAGATGACTGCCGCAAGCCCGCACAGAACGGCGAACCCGAGATACCCCCAGAACGCCCTTCGATCCAGAAACAACACCGTCTCAATCTCCCGAATCCGCGACGACGACATAAACCTCCGTTTGTCTCACTTTCGCTCTGGCTTGTCCCCACTGCTCGTAATCCAGGTTCGTGCTTCCTGCAATGAGCCACGCTCCTTCGGACAGGCGGAATCGCGCTTCCAGCTCCGCCCCGATCTGAGCATACGGTTCGCCCCACACAGACGCTTCCGGCAGCGCAGCTCCCTCCAACTGGATCAAGCTCTCTCCCGCGGGCAGTTCTCCGAGATCGTAGAACTCGCCGTCGACCGCCGCGATCGCCCACATCAGCCCTCTCCCGGGATTGTTCACCCAGAGCCGCTCATCACCTGTATACGCGGCCGCCAGTGAACGCGTGGCGTCACGATCGCTCAGGAAGACAACTTCCCTTTTCTCGGCCCGATCCGCATACACAATCAGACCGTGTCCACGATCGGCAATCCATGTTGCGCCCCAATTTCGTCCCGTTTCCTCAAGCTCCAGGGGAAGAAGCTCCACGGCAACGCCCTCCGCCGCCGCGCTCGCGCTCCGCTGCGGCTCGCCCTCCATCCATGTCGGGGGGATGGTGCATTCGGCGGTCGCTAGGGCAAACAATTCTATACGATCCATCCTTATACCGAGCTCTCCTCCAACGTATAAGGCCGTTTTTTCTGCATATACCGTCATCGCCTGATTGCGAATGTTTACATGCAAACCGGACCAAACCGTGAGAATCGAGAGCACAATTCCAAGCCCGAGCAGCCGCTTCCATCCCGCCAAACGAACCCCAAACACCGACCACAGCAGGCCGCCGAGGATGGCAAGGGCGACGAGAATCGTTGTTGGATAGCCCGGCCTCTGCACTCCCAGCGCACCGAGATCCCCCGTTCCGGACAACCACTCCGTTGGCGTTTCATACGGGATTTCATCAAGCGTCGCCAGCAACTCAAGAACCACGTCATCCGGCAACTCATCGGCCCGGCGATCCACAAGGATGACCCGACCCGCTCCATAATCCTGCGATACGATCGTCACCGCGTCGACATCCGAGCCGGCCGACCCGCCGTCCGATCGAAAGGCAAGATCGCTATTGGTTCCGATTTCCGGGCTCCGGGTTGTCTCACCCTCACTTTCGTGCGGTTCCGTATCGGAATCCGACTCCCAATCCCAATCCCGATCCCGATCCCCATCCCAAACCTGTGCCCCGGGCTTCAGGTCTCCGCAAAGCCTTCCCCCGACCAGCGACGGCGAACGGATCGGCAGCAATCGACGCATCTCCGGTGAGTCAACGAGATAAAACGACGTACCCGTGGTCAATACCAAGCGTCCTCCAGCGAGGACCCACCGTTCGATCGCCTCCCAGACCCCCCCCGGAATGGCGGAGGTTGTCGTTCCCAGCCAAATCGAGCTGATTCCGACGTACGCCCACCACCGGACGGGAAGATCGGCCACAGCGACGTCTGCGACCCAAGCATCCTCTCCGTGAAGGCGGTTGATTCGAGGCCAGGCGCCAATCGTCAATGAGTAAGGCTTCGAGACCCGGAGTGAGCGAAGGTTCAGCGTCGTTTCCGCCAGCGGCGACGAATCGCCATCCGGTCCGAATAGATGGATGCTCAAGGGGTAGGTGAAATCGTAGATCGGAACGACAATCTTCAGCTCCGTCCGCTCCGCGGGGAATCTGTACCGCATGGTTGCTTCCCCGCGCCACGGATCTCCGATTTGCTGCTCCAGAACCCACTCGCCGCTATCCAAGAGAATCCCCTGCTGCTCGACGGACAACGTAACAGGTGTCGGAAGGCCGGGAACGAACATGCCTCCCAGTCCAACATCGACATCAAGCGGCAGCGCGCTTCCACAGAGAGGTATCCCCATCAAGAGCAAGAATAGGGTTGTGCGCAAACAAGCAACGAATCGGACGTATCCGGTCGAATCCATCCCCACGCGACCCACCGCTGCAGTCCTCACACAGTGTGGCTGTTCGCCGCGTCGGCGGTGCTGCCCTCCGCGTCTCCCCTCACCTTGTTCCATCAGCTTCTCTTATAGCGGTCAACTTCCCGGGAGTCAACACGGCACAGTCATCCGCCTTGCCCCCGGGTGTTTGCGGAAGATCTCTATTGAGGCAGCCGGTTGACGGCGGCCGCCGCATCTTCGCTCAGCACGTCGGCGTAAATCTGTGTCGTTTGGATCGAGCTGTGCCCCAGCTGTTTCTGCACCAGGCGAATGTTGAACTCCGAAGAGCGATAGAGCATGGACGCATACGTGTGGCGACACGAGTGGATCGAGAATCGAGCCGGAAGCCCGACGGACTCGGCAGCGTCCTTGAAGATCCGGTACACGGCCGTTCGGGTCAGCGCCTTCCCCGTTCTGCTTGAGACCAACAGGGGCGCACCCGCGGAAACAGCCTCGCCCGCCGCTCGCTTCCAGATCAGGAAACGCTCGAGATGATCCCGCAAGGGCTCTCCGATCCGTACTCCACGTTTCTTGTGTCCTTTCCCGTCCCGAACGACAAGCGAGGCGACGTCCCGATCCAGAATGAGATCCCTGATCGCTAACGCACAGATCTCCGACACACGTAGACCGGTATCAAGGGCAAGGTGAAGGATCGCCCAATCTCTCACCGGATTCGTCCGCCGGTCGCTTGCGCGGGCTTCTGCCGCTTCCGCTCGGGAGCGACAATACGTTTTCAGACGTTGCACCTGCTCAGGTGTAAGGAAATCTTCGTAGGTGATGTCAAGCGGCATCGGGCCTCCCTTCGTACCTCGAACGGTACCCGTGGCCGCCGCCTTTCAGCATGGACACATGTCGCAACAAAAGGGCTCTTTTGTTGCGTAATATCCCCTAATCACCTTCTACAGGCTCTTTTGACCACAACGGACGATCGTTTCTCCCGTCCGCCCGTGCGGCATTCCTTCCGAGAGGCCGTTCCCAACCCCACGCATCGCCAATCTGTCGATTTGCGGGGCTCTGAGACGATCGACAGCGCAATGATCGTTCCTTACGCCCTTTCCGTCACGTCTCACGTCCAAGGCGCTCATCCTATGTCCCCGGAAGGGTGTACCGCTCCACGATTCGCTTCTCTTCCCCAACGACCTCGCCGACAACTTCTACGTATTCGCCGATCCCCGAATGGCGTAGTTTCTCACGGAGAAGGGTGTCCAGCTGGAAGATGCCCGCCGAGTTGGACATTTCCACTTCGATCCGCGCCGGGAGTCGCTCTCCGCGCATGATCCGCACTTTGCGAATCGCCATCGCCGAGACGGAGTGAATCGTCGGCTCGCCCGCCTGAAACGGGATCCGTGCCCGGCCCTCTTCCATATCCAGTGCATCGGCAACCTTCACCACCCCCGCTTCCACGGTGAACGGCTGAATGTCGCGACGATGCGCATGAATGGCGTGAAGCGTTTCTCCCTCCAAGATTGTCGCTTCACGCACTTCGTAGGATCCCTTGAGGAATTCTCGTATCAGTTCCGGTGCAAGGATCAGCGACAGCTCCTCATGGTTTTGCCGGTGAATCACATGCCCGATGTCGTGCAATACCGAACCCATCACGACAACGACTTCGGCATCATCGGCCGGAAAACCATAGTCCTTCACCACCCCCGGAGCAACGCCTCCCTCCATCAGCAAGCGAAGCAGCTTCAGTGCAAGATTGGTGACGATCTTCACATGCACCGGCCCATGATCATTAATCCTCATCCGGTCGATCGCGGTGACGTTCGAGGCTTCCCACAGCGCCTGGATCCGCTTCGAGTCGTCGATCCTTCCTACGACCGCCGCCAACTTCCCATTCCCACGAATCGGAACACTCAGTCCCATCGCTACACCTCTTCCACGGTTTCCCACCACAACTTGGTTTCGCGCGATACATGTTGCGTACCGATCAAGCCTTCCAGCCGCGTGATCCGCTCTCTCAGAGCCACCAACTCAAACCGCACCGCCTCCAACTCCGATTCGAGCTGCGAACCTTCTGCCACGAACCCTGCCGAGGCCCGGCTCCGCGGACGGCTGGCGATCATGGCTTGTCCTCTATCGCTACGTTTTGCCGTGTTTTGTGCAAAACGTTCAGATTCTGAGCCTCTTGCACTATCCTTTTCATAGGCTTTTAACTGAATGATCTTGCTGGCTTCTGTTATTGTTAGCCCACTATCGTGCAATTCTTGCAGCCATTGAAGAAGTCGGATCCCCTCGTCCTCGATGAGAATCTGATTGTTGGGTCCCCGCTTCATGTGAGGGCGCAACTGATCGCGGATTGCGTCGATTCGATTCCGAATCTGATTGAGCGACCCGATCCCGAGCGTTGCTCGCAGTTCGTTCAGTGTTTGCATGGCCTGTCCCCTTTCATCAAGGTAAGATACCGGACGAAGAACAAACGGCCAATTCGCTGAGGGGGCGGGCCCAACCATGAGCGTCGAGAAGATTGCGGGCGCAGGACGATTTGGATTCCCTTCTGCCGGCCTAAGCCGAACTTGGGAGAACGGATGAAGATCCACCAATTGGATGACGAACTCGCTTCGAAGATCGCCGCCGGGGAAGTGATCGAACGTCCCGCTTCCGTGATCAAAGAGCTGATCGAAAACGCAATCGACGCAAAAAGTGAGCGTATCGCCATCGAACTCGAGGATGGCGGCAAGCGTAGGATCTTGATCCGTGACGATGGCGATGGTATGTCCGCCGAAGATCTCTCCTTGTGTTTCCTGCGGCACGCGACAAGCAAGCTTTCGAAGGAAGCGGACCTTCAGCACATCACGACACTCGGTTTCCGCGGTGAGGCGCTGGCGAGCATTGCCGCCGTCACCCGCTTGACTCTGACGACGCGTGCCCGCAGCAATGATCATGCCTACCGTCTCCACCTGGTCGGGGGAAAGAGTGAAGGACCGAGCGGCCCTCCGGCACCCGTTCCCGCCCCCCGCGGCCGAGGGACCACCGTGGAGGCAGACGACCTCTTCTTCAACCTTCCAGCGCGCCTTGCGTTTCTTGGCAGCGCAAGAAGTGAGCTTTTCCACATCAACCGTGTGGTTCAGCATGCCGCCCTGGCTACACCCCACATATCGTGGGAGATGTCGCACAATGGCCGGACCACGCTCGTGGCGCCGGCTGTTCCCGGCCTGCGGGACCGAATCGCTCAGATCTATGGAGCCGAGCTCGCGGAGAGACTCCTCGAGGTTCGCGCGCAGACGGAAGACGAAAACGGCAGGATTTCGATCTTCGGCTATGTCACCCCGCCGGATTTCCATCGCGGCAACCGGCGTGATCAGCTGTTTCTGATCAATGGCCGTCCGGTCACGGATCGGGGACTCGGCTTTGTGCTTTCGCGGGCGTATGAGGGGCT
This sequence comes from Candidatus Bipolaricaulota bacterium, assembly GCA_003979035.1. GTDB lineage: Bacteria > Bipolaricaulota > Bipolaricaulia > UBA7950 > UBA9294 > RXOA01. The sequence goes on along the minus strand of RXOA01000136.1, from coordinate 1,136 downwards.
CCTCCGACGAGGGACCTATCCGGTCGCAGTGCTCCGATTGGATCTGTCTCTGGAGACGGTGGATGTGAACATCCATCCCCGCAAAGAAGAGGTGCGATTCTCTTCCCCGCGGCGCGTGCACGACATGCTGAGCGCGTCTCTCCAGCAGGCCATTGCGTCCCCCGCTTCGATCGCACCGATCCTGAAGACAGGAACGCGCGAGACCGGCCAGATCTACGACAGCGCACACCCAGATCTGGCTCAGGCTCAAACTCAAGCCCGGCCGCATGGTGATCGGAATCCTTCCGCGCAGCAGCCGCTGGACCTTCATCTGTCCGAACGCGGTGGCCACGGCGGACCGGTGTTCGAGACTCCCCCCTGGACGGGGCAACCCTCGGGAAACGTGAGGTCAAACGGCCATCAGCGGCCATTCGACCGCGATCCGCGATCCGCCCGCCTCGCCGAACAGCTCGACGATCGAAGAGATATCCAAAACCGGAACCGTCGCGTCGTCGGGCAGTTCCATGGAACCTACATCTTGGTCGAGACTCCTGACCATCTGGAGATCATCGACCAGCACATCGCGCACGAGCGAATCCTGTACGAAGCGCTCCACCGCCAATGGACCGAAAGAGAGATCCCCCGACAGGTACTTCTTGTCCCGGCGCGGATTGAGCTTCCGTTCGAGAGCGCAGAGATCCTTCAAGCGAACGGCGCGGAACTTGCGGAACTTGGCGTCGAGGTGGATGCATTCGGAGGAGGCACATTCCTCGTCCGAGCGTTTCCCGCGGCGCTGGCGGAATCACAGGCGCGGCTTGGCTTCCAGACGTTGTTCGAACAGCTTGTGGATGTCCTTGATCAGGGTGCATCGTCGCGGGATGCCATCCTCGATCGCCTGCTGAGCGAGCTTGCCTGTCACGCCGCGATCAAGGCCGGCGACCGTCTCCCTCTTCTTGAGCAAGAGAAACTCATCGAGCAGTGGTCTACGTGTGAGCACCGCACCCACTGCCCCCACGGCCGTCCTATTGTCTTCCAGTTGAACCGCGATGAACTCGATCGCCGCTTCCAAAGGAAGTAGGCGGAGGGTTCACCAGCCGGAGCCTCTGGAGCTAGCGCGGCACGAGGACGGACAGCGCTTCGGGGAGGACCTCCACTGT
>RXOA01000135.1 GCA_003979035.1 Candidatus Bipolaricaulota bacterium | reverse complement strand
GAAAGACGCCTGCCTGAATTGGATCGGAAGATCCGTGAGAGCGCAGATCGTGCGGACTGGGAGAGATGGGACAGGCTGATGAAGGAGAAAGCTGAACTGCGCGCTGCCTGGATTCGAGCGAGGGACGCAGCGCGGAAGGGGATCCATGAGCAGCCAAGCGAAGAAGAAAGATCCACAAACGAAAACCCCTAGAGAAGACGACATGCCCGAGATGCCCGGTAGCGAACTCGAGCAAGCGATGGGTGCAGACGCCCTGTTGTCCAGGGTCGATCCCGATGCGGAGACGCTTGACGGAGCCGACGACGACGACCTTACGGATCCCGAGGACTTGATGGAAGACGAGGAGCCCGAGGACGAATCGCTCGATGAGGCGAAGATCGAGTCAAGGAGCGCGACGCGCGCTCGACAGGACTGGATCAACGGGAAAGGCAGCTCGCGCCGGGAGGATCCGGTCAAGACGTATCTTCGCGAGATCGGGAAGGTTCCTTTGCTGACGAAAGAAGGCGAAGTCACGCTGGCCAAGGCCATGGAGATCGGGGCTTATGCGGAGCTTTCGATGGCCGTCATGATCGGCCAAGAGGCGACCGCAGAACTCAAGAAGTCCAAGGGCTTGTCCGACGTCGAACGAAAGCACTGCGAAGACCTCGCGGAGAAGGGCTTGGCGGCTGCAGAACTTATGACCTCATCAGCATTCGAGGAGAAGCTCGGCGATGAGTTGCCCACCACGAAGAACCGCGAGGAACTCATGGCGCTTGTGACCGAAGGCACGGCGGCTCGAGACAAGCTGACGATCTCCAACCTGCGCCTGGTGGTCTCTATTGCCAAGCGGTACATGAATCGCGGATTGTCTTTCCTAGACCTGATTCAGGAGGGCAACATGGGCCTGATGAAGGCCGTGGAGAAGTTCGACTTCACGAGAGGCTACAAGTTCTCCACCTACGCAACCTGGTGGATCCGCCAGGCCATCACGCGCGCCATCGCCGACCAGTCTCGAACCATCCGCGTGCCCGTTCACATGATTGAGACGGTCAGAGAGCTCAATCGTGTCAAGCGCGAGTACATCCAGTCCCGCGGGTCCGCGCCGACCCTGGAGGACCTCTCCGAATTGACGGGCATGTCGATCGACAAGATCAAGAAAGTGGAATCCGTCTCCCAGTACACGGCGTCTCTGGAGAGGCCGTTTGGGGAAGAGGACGAAGACACACTCGGCGACTTCATTGAGGATCCTTCATCTCCCTCCCCCACCAAGGAGACGTTCCGCATGTTTCTCAAGGAGCAGCTGTCGAGGGCGTTGGATCAGCTGGATGAGAGAGAACGGGAGATCCTCAAGCTGCGATACGGGCTGGAGGACGGACACCCACGTACGCTCAAGGATGTCTCCCTCAAGTTTAACATCACGCGCGAGCGCGTTCGACAGATCGAGATCAAGGCGATCGAGAAGTTGAAGCACCCATCGCGGCGCGCTGAGCTGAAGAGATTCCGCGAACTGCTCCTGGCAGAGGACTGATCCCATGGGCTTGCAGGAAGCCCCCGAGCCGGTGCTGGTCGTTCTCGGCCCGACGGGGTCGGGCAAGACGGCCCTGGCCATCGAGTTGGCGCGCCGGATCGACGGCGAAGTCATCTCCGCGGATTCGCGTGCGTTCTTCGTCGGTTTGGATCTGGTGACCGACAAGCCGACGGCCGCCGAACGCGCGGGCGTTCCGCACCATCTGATCGACTGCGTGCCCATTGACGGAAGCTACGACGCGATGGCCTTCCGGTCCGATGTTCAACGCCTGTTGCCCGAAATCCGCCGCCGGCGCCGGCGGCCCGTGATCGCGGGCGGCGGCACGCTCTACCTGGGAGCGATCCTTCGCGGCATTTTCGAAGGGCCGGCCAAGGACGAGGCGCTTCGTGGCGCCATGGCGGCCCGATCGAGCGACGACCTGTATCGGGAACTCACGGCCGTCGATCCGGCGGCTGCGGGGAAGATCCATCCGAACGACCGGTTGCGAACCGCGAGAGCGCTCGAGGTGTACCAGTCCACGGGCCGGCCGATGAGCCGATGG
>RXOA01000134.1 GCA_003979035.1 Candidatus Bipolaricaulota bacterium | reverse complement strand
GTAATGAGGGCGGCACGGCTGTTGTCGCCGTATCCGAGGCCATCCGAAGCGCCGGTGGCAAGGGCGATGACGTTCTTGATGGTGGCACAGAGCTCAACGCCGACAAGGTCATCCGAAAGGTAGACACGGAAACGCGGTGTGGAGAGCTCTCGTTGAAGCCACTCTCCGCATTGTTCGTCCGTCCCGGCGAGCACGACCGCCGTCGGGCAGTCGCGTCCGACTTCTTCGGCATGGCTCGGGCCCGACAGAGCGAATACGCGTTGGTTGCCGGTCAGTTTCTCGATCAACTCGGACATTCTCAGCTTCTGTTGACGATCAAGGCCTTTGGCAAGGCTGATCATCGGAGCGCTTGCCGGACCCGGGCCTGGGCCGAGTTCAGCGATCCGCTCGACCATGCCTCGCATGGCCTTGGACGGAACGGCGAGAACAACGGCATCGACTTGGTGAACGACACCGAGATCCGTCGTGATGTCCAAAGTCTCGGGCAGAGACACGCCGGGAAGGTACTTGGCGTTCTCACGCTTTGCGGCGATCTGTTCGGCAAGCGCCGCGTGCCTCACCCATAGGCGTACAGCATGGCCGCGACGCGACAACAGCCGCGCAAACGCTGTTCCCCAACTCCCTGCTCCGATGACTGCGAATCTCACGTCTTCCTAAGGGTCTAATGAGAACGGCGTTCGTGTGCCGGCATGGGCGGCGATCCACTCAATTGCCAGCTCGACCGGATCTTCGTCTTCGGCGGCCTCAATGTCGGGGGTCAGCCCGATACCGTCAACGGCTTGTCCACTTGGAGTAAGATACTCCGCCGTCGTCAGCTTGAGGGCGGAGCCGTCCGAGAAATCGAATACCCGCTGCACAACGCCCTTGCCAAAGCTCTTTGCGCCGATGAGAACTCCCATGTCCTGGTCGCGGATCGCGCCGGCAGTGATCTCCGCCGAACTCGCCGTCCCCTCATTGATCAGGACAGCAAGCGGGATATTGGGGATTGTATTTCCGATGGAGCTGTACTTTTGCTCCCCGGAAATCCGGCTCTCAGTGGTCACGATGAGCTGACCACGGTCGACAAACAGGCTGGACACGGAGATCGCCGCCGACAACAATCCGCCGGGGTTGTAGCGAAGATCGAGGATGAATCCGTCCAGCGAAGCGAGGTCGTAGGCCAAGAGGCCCTCTTCGAGATCATAGGAAACACTTGAATCGAATCGCGACAGCTGGATGTAGAGGATGTTCTCTTCTTCGAGGAGTTCCAGGTGCAGCGGCGAAATGGTGATCAGATCACGAACGATGAGGATCTCTTCTTCCGTGTCGTCCGCATGGAGGACGGATAGAGTCACCGCTGTGCCGGCTTCGCCGCGAATCCGGACCGACGCTTCCGTGAGCGACATTCCTTCTGTGGATTCACCATCGATGGCCACGATCCGGTCCCCGGCACGCATCCCTGCTGCCTCGGCCGGCGTTCCGACGAGCGGCGTAATGACCGTGACCACATTGTCCTTGATCGTGATCTCGATCCCGACCCCACTGAACTCGCCCTCGATGATCTGGTTGAACTGCTCGTACGCCACCGGATCGAGGTACTCGCTGTACGGGTCATCCAGAGTCTCGATCATCCCGCGCAGTGCGCCGTAAACCGCCTGTTGATCATCGATTCTCTCCGGCTGGTAGAAGTAGCTCTGGACATACTGGTAGATCTGAGAGAGCGGCGCGAACAGGCCCGACGAAGAACTCTGGGCACCGAGCAGTGACATGGCTACAACTCCGACGACAATCCCCGCCAACACCAGCCACGTCGATCGGACTCGCTTCTTCAAGAGATCTCACCCCGCTTGCTTCATGTTCGGTTTACGTCCCTGGGGTTCACCCGTCAGCACAGAAAGAGTCGAGCCCCAGATAGGCTTGTTGCCGTTCGGACAGCGTATCGATCATAACCTTTTCGGACGAGAGCTTCATGGTAGCGACCCGATGATCGATCGCCTCAGGAACGCGATGGAGTCCTGCGAGAAGCTCATTCTCCGTGATATGACGAAGCGAAAGCGCTTGCACGGCAAACGAGATATCCATGATCTCCGCCGGATGTCCATCGCCGAGAACCAGGTTCACAAGGCGTCCGTCGCCCAGCAGATACACGGTTCGACCGTCCGTGTAGTGAAACGCTTCGACGCCGGGACGTACCTCTTCCTTTCGCTCAGCGAGCGCGTTCAGCCCAGCCTTGCTAATCTCCACATCGAAGTGTCCTGCGTTGGCGAGGATCACGCCGTCATGGGCTCCTTCGAGTGCCTCTGCGGGCACGGCGTCGACGCATCCGGTGGCCGTAATCAGCACATCGGCCGTTGCGATGGCCTCACGCACTGCGGCAACTCGGTTTCCATCCATGAGGGCTTCCACGGCACGAACCGGATCCACTTCACACACCGTGACGCGGGCCCCGAGGCCGCGGGCCCTCCGTGCGATCCCCTTTCCGCACCAGCCATAGCCGACAACGACCACGGACTTGCCAGCGACGACGAGGTTCGTCGATCGCATGATGGCATCCCACGTTGATTGGCCCGTCCCGTAGCGGTTATCAAACAAGTACTTCATGCGGGCATCATTCACCGCGATCATCGGGAAGCGTAAGTTCCCTTCTCGATTGCGGATGCGCAGGCGCGCGACGCCGGTCGTCGTCTCCTCGCATCCTCCGCGAACGGCAAACCCGAATCTCCCGTGCAGCAGGTCGACCAGATCGCCCCCATCATCAAGAATGAGATCCGGTTCCGCATGAAGAACGCTGCAAAGATCATCGGCGTACTGCTGTTCACTGGCACCATGACGCGCGAAAACGTCAATCCTGTCCTCGGTCGCCAATGCCGCAGCGACGTCATCTTGGGTGGACAGGGGATTGCTTCCCGTCACCGTGACATCTGCGCCTCCATCACGTAGAAGAATGGCCAGACAGGCCGTCTTGGCTTCGAGGTGAATGCTCATCCCGACACGATGCTCCCGAAACGGTTGATCGCGGATGAATTCAGGCCGAAGCTTCCGGAGAAGCGGCATGTGGTTTCTCGCCCACAGAATCTTGGCGTGTCCGGCGCGGATGTCAATCGAGCTTTGCTGCATGGGACGCCTCCTTGCTCACGCTCACATAGATCCCTATCAGTATGAGCAGTCCTCCCACCGCCTGCAACGGGTTCACGGCCTCTCCAAGGATCAGATAGGCAAGCGCTGAGCTCCCGATCGGCTCGGCGAGCAAGACGATTGAGACTGTGGATGCGCGAAAGCGGCCAAGCAGTGCGTTGAACGAGCTGTGACCGATCAATTGAGGAATCACGGCCAGAAGGACGAGGTAGAGTACGGTATTCGGCGCATACCCGAAGAGGGGTTGACGGAGGATGAGGCAGCCAAAGATCAACGCGACTGCGGCGGACGTGTACATCAGCGTGATGTAAGCGAGAATCGAAACACGTTGACGAACACCGCGGCCGACGATGAGATAGGCGGCGGACATGGCGGCGCCCCCCAGTGCGAGGAGGTCACCGACATGAGCGGCCCCGCCGAAATCGACCCGGCTGACCATCACACTCCCGGCGACGGACAATGAGATTCCCATAAATTGCCGGCGCGAGATCCTCTCGCGGAGAAGGAACCAAGAACCGATCGCGACAAAGATCGGGCTTGTGCTGACGAGAACGGTTGAGCTGGCCACCGATGTCGCGGACAGCGAATGGATCCAGAACGCGAAATGCAGTGCGAGAAACCCGCCGCTGATGATGCTGAGCAGCACGTCGCGACGCGAGATCCCACGAAGTGCGTGTCGTTGGATGGCCACGGGGATGAGGACAAGCGACGCGCATCCCATCCGCCACGCTGCGATCACCAACGGTGGCGCTTCCCCGGCCAATCGAACAAGGATGGATCCGAACGAAACGGCAACGAGCCCAACCGGAATCAACCACCCATGAAGGCGCGATCGCTGGGCCATCTGGATCGATCTGATCATGCCGCAGGGCGATGCTTCGGCCCGCGGCCGAGAAGGCGCAAAATTTCCGGAAGGGCAAGCATGGTCGCCCGTTCTCCCGCCTCGATCCCTTGTTTGACGTCGCTGTAGTTCGGAGGATCTGGTGAGAAGTCGGGACGGATCAAGACATCCGGAGGCTGAAGCGCCAACTGCAGCAAGCTCACCTGCTTCTGGAACACGGTGGACATCTGGAAAAGCACCGAGAATACGCTGGGATGGAAACGGCGCGGGCCATCTTCAGGTGCGGAGGATGTTCCGCCGAGGATCCCGAGGATTCGCTCGCGCGGCTCCAGCGCAGGGATGCCGCCGAGACTGCTCTCTTCGGGACAGACAAGCACATCGACTCCGATGACGACATCCGCGCCGAGCTGTCTTGCCACCGAAACAGGGATCGGATCTGTCACACCACCATCGATCAGAAGCCGCTCGTCCAACCAAACAGGGGTGAACAGGCCGGGTACCGAGAGACTGGCGCGGATGGCTGCAGCCAACGAGCCGCGCGTGATTACATACGACTCGCCCTGTTGCAGATCCGTGGCCACTGCGGCAAACGGAATCTCGAGATCCTCGATCAACCGGTCTCCGACCATCGATTTGACGGTCCGAAGGATCTCGCTTCCGGAGCTCCATCCGGACCAAGGGATTGTCGGTCGAAGCGTCTTTGCGACCTTCCCGACGTTCATCGAGTGCCAGATTGACGCGAGGTCATCGATTGGGAAACCGGCCGCATAGGCACCGCCGACTTGTGCGCCCATGCTCGATCCAGCGATCACATCGGGGCGGATTCCGTTCTGCTCCAGAACGCGAAGCACACCGACATGCGCCGAACCTCGCGCACCTCCACTCCCAAGGGCAAGCCCAAGTCTCGGTCGTCCATTCACCAGCTCTCACCGCCGCATCCTAGCATGGAGCGTTCCCGACCACAAGCGCACACAAGCGCGGGATCATTTGTAGAGAAGAGAGGAACCTCCATGTGGGAGAAGAACGCGGAGGGCGTGCGCCCTCCGCAAGCTTGAATGATCGCTACGCGCTAATTGCCCCGACGGGGCATTGGTCGACAGCGTCCTGGACACAATCCTCGTCCACGTTTGCGCCGTCAATGACGACGGCTACGCCCTCGGCTCCCATCTCGAAGACATCCGAGCATACTTGGGCACAGAGTCCGCAACCGACACAAAGATCGGCATCAACAACGGGATTTGCCATGGCAGCCTCCTTTTCTCCTGGAATGGTTGAACTATACCACAGGGGAAAGCCTGCCCCAACCTTGGCTGCGGGTAGCAGGGGCGGATTTTCGTTGGTCATCGTGTCGCAGTGCGTTTATAGTTGCGCCCAAGCGCAGCTTGAATCAGGGGGGGAGCCATGCGAAGTGGAAGTTGTTGGATTTCGGTGTTGCTGATCATCGCTGGATTGGTGGGTGTGGGTGCGGTGGGAGCAGCGGCTCAGAACGCGATGTCGATTGAAGAGGTCATGAACCTATTCTCGTCTGCGGACGATGTGATGATCTCGTTCGACGCCGACGGACAGGCACAGCTTGAACAAGCCATCGACGTGATCCGGGACGAACTCGGAGTTCCTGACTATCTTGACGAGACCAACGAAGCGCAGGTTGGCGCGTTTGCCGTGGCCCCCGAAGGCAAGGATCTGGTGAACAAGCTGTCGCAGGCCTACTACACACTCGCTGACGTCTTCCTTCGTACGCTTCCCAGCCAGGAAGAGACTTTCCTGATGGGCAAGCAGTGGGGGTTCAAGAGCCTGCGGATGAACGCGTCGTTTGTCGTCTTCGAGCAACAGGACGGCTTCATCGCCGCAGTCGAGGCCGAGACGGACATTGTCGCGTTGCAGTGGGCGTCGGCCAACTGGTTGCGAGTCGCCGAGTTCGACATTATGGCTGCGGTGACCGGCCGGATTCCGCCCAAGGCCAAAGCGATGGTGGAGCGGATGCTGGAGTTGGATGACAGCTACATGTGCTACGGGGCGTACCGATCCCTGGGCGCATTCTGGCAAGGACTTCCCAGCGATCCGATCTCGCCGATTCTGATCGGCGGTCTGCGGCAAGATTACGACCAAGTCCTCGCAAACCTCTGCCGCGTGGTCGATGAACCTACGTTCTGCACTGCTTGCGAGGGGTTGATTGACCCCGCCTGCCTTGAATATTTCGAGAACCGCACATTCTTCGCAGAATACTACTTGATCCCTCTGGAGCAGTGGGAAGACGCGGCGCGCGTACTGAGGAGCGTTCTCGATGATCCCATTGGCGAGACCTACCCGCTGATGAACGCTTTATGTCAGGAAATCGCTGCGGGACTTCTTGTCGAGGTGGAATTGCGCCTTTAGCGCGTGCGGGGCCAAAGCGTGCCGTGTGTTCTTGGCGGAAACGTTGAGGTTCGGTATAGTGGGCGAACCCACTACAGGAATAGGAGGGCGAAAGATGAGGAGAATCCTCGCTTGGAGTTTGTGTTTGCTGTTGTTCACGGCAGCGGGAATTGTGGCCGTGGCGCAGGACATCGGCATGATGTCTCTGGAAGAAGCGGCGGGCTACTTCCAGAATGATCTGATCTCTGTCGAGTATTCGGACGCCGGGCAGGCGATGCTGGAGTCGATCATCGACACGCTTCGCACGGCACTCGGGGTTCCCGATGATCTCAACGAAGGCAATGAGCGTGCGGTCGGTGCGTTCGAGGTTGCTGTGGAGGACAAGAACATCGTCAACATGCTGTCCCAAGCCTACTACACGCTGGCCAACGTCTTCCTCGAGGAACCGGAAGATGAAGCGATCTACCTGCGTGGCAAGAATTGGGGGCTGAAGAGCTTGCGGATGAACCCCGGGTTCGTTGAATTGGAGCGGAGCCGCTTTGATACGGCCGTTGCTGCGGAGTCCGATGTTGCCGCGCTGTACTGGACCAATTCCAACTGGCTGCGCGTGGCGCAGAAGAACGTCATGCAGTCCGTGATCGCCGGCGTTCCGTCTCGGGTGAAAGCGATCATGAACCGCCTGACGGAGATCGCCCCGGAATACGCGAACGGCGGTCCCTACAGGCAGACTGGCGCCTATTTCTCTGGACTGCCGGCGGGTTTCGGCCGCGACTTGGATGCGGCGCTTGTGAATCTGTGCCATGTGGTCGATGAGCCGACGTTTTGTTCGGAGTGCGAAGTGTCGCTCTCGGTTGAAGGCGCGAATGCATACTTTGAGAATCGCACGTTCTTCGCCGAGTTCTATCTGATGGCGACCGATCAGTGGGAGTCCGCGGCGAGGATTCTTCAGAGCGTCCTCGATGAACCGATCGGCGAGCTGTATCCGCTGATGAACGCCTACTCTCAGGAGAACGCGCGAGAGCTTCTGGACGAAGTGAACGAGCACTTGTGAGTCTGAACGAGTCAAAGCACCAGAACTGCTGGTGAATTCCGTGCGCCGGGGCGAGAGCCCCGGCGCTTTCTTGCACTTCGCCTGAACACATCTATGAAGCAGCGGATCGTTCCCGTCGATTCCGCCAGAGTTGCCGGCCGCCCGGAGGCGGCCTTTGGTCTCTTTGAGCAGAAGGAGGGCTACAGCTTGTAGCCGATGGTGCGCAGGAAGGCCTTCCTTGTCGCGATGTCCTTGTCGGATTCGATTCCTTTGGGAGATTCGCCATCGATCACAGCAACGATGCCGCGGCCCTGATCGGTCTCGGCAACGACGACTTGGAGAGGATTCGCGGTGGCGCAATAGATCCGACAGACCTCGGGGATGCATCGGATGACGTTCAGAACATTGATCGGGAACAGGTTCCGCAAGAGAACGACAAACGAGTGTCCGGCGCCGATGATCTGGGCGTTGTGTATGGCCAGAACCACCAGGTCGTCCGCCGTCCCGCTGTGACGGATCAGACATGGGCCTGATGCTTCACAGAACGCCACACCGAATTGGGCGCCGGGAACCGTGCCTGCGATTGCCTCGTGCAGATCCTCCACCGTCTTGATGAAGTGGCTTTGGCCGCAGATGATGTTGAGTCCATCAGGGTTCTCGATCGCGACAAGATGCAGTTGAAGCTCCGGCGTATGTCCCGATTCCATGAGCTCTCTCCTCTCTCCGGATTCCGAGCCAGGCGGGCTTGGGGCGCGTTGCCTAGCTGGAGAAGCCCTTGAGAACGTTGATCGTCTCAACGAGCGTTTCTGCGGCCTGTGAGCCCTTGTTCCCCTGCTTCGATCCCGCCCGCTCCAAAGCCTGATCAAGGGTATCTGTCGTGAGCACGCCGAACGAAATCGGAATGGGTTGGCTCAAGTTGAGGTTGGCAAGGCTCTTGCCGATCTCCCCCGAAATCACGTCGAAGTGAGGCGTGGCGCCGCGGATCACAGCCGCCAGCGCGACGATGCCGTCAACCCTCATGCTTTCCGCCATTCGCTTGACAGCGATCGGAACCTCGAATGCACCGGGAACCCAGATGATTTCGATTGCCTCGTCAGCGACCCCCAAGCGCCGCAGCCGATCGAGCGCCCCATCGAGCAGATGTCCGGTGACCATGTCATTGAAGCGGCTGACCACAAGGCCGATCCGCATTCCGCGTCCGTCGAAGTCGCCTTCATACACTCTGGCCATAGCCTTCCTCCTTGCAGCCCCGGTGCACTGCCCGGCGCTAGACATTCTTGAGCTGATGCCCCATCTTCTCTTTCTTCGTTTTCAGGTACACACGGTTGTGTTCCGTGGGGGGCAGTTCGATCGGGACCTGCTCGGTGATTTCCAGTCCGTACCCGGAGAGCCCGATGACCTTCTTGGGGTTGTTGGTCAGCAGGCGGATCGTCGACAAGCCAAGGTTGCAGAGAATCTGTGCGCCAAGACCGTAGTCGCGCAGATCGGCCTCAAAACCCAGCCGCTCGTTGGCTTCCACCGTATCCAATCCCTCGTCTTGAAGCTGGTAGGCGCAGACCTTGTTCTTCAGGCCGATACCGCGCCCTTCTTGCCGCATGTACACGATCACGCCGATCCCTTCTTCGGCGATCATCGCCATCGAACGGTGAAGCTGGCCGCCGCAATCGCAACGTTGAGATGCGAAGACGTCGCCGGTCAGACACTCTGAGTGCACGCGGACCAACACGTCCTTCGCTCCCTCCACCTCGCCCATCACCAACGCGACATGTTCCGCGTCATCGAGGGAACTGGCGTAGCTAACGATGGTGAACAGCCCATACTCTGTCGGCATTTCCGCCGAGGCAACCCGATCGATCAGGCGCTCATGGTGCTTCCGATAGGCAATGAGATCCTCGATCTTTGCAATCGGCATCTTGTGTTGCTCCGAGAATCTCTCCAGCTCGGGCATCCGAGCCATCGATCCGTCCGCTTTGAGAATCTCGCAAAGCACGGCGACAGGTTTCCGCCCGGAGAGGCGCGCCAAGTCGACCGTCGCCTCCGTATGTCCTGCACGCCTCAACACGCCGCCTTCTCGGGCGATCAGCGGAAACATGTGCCCGGGACGCGCAAGGTCTTCCGGGCGGGAGGCATTGTCGACGATGATCTCGACTGTGCGGGCGCGATCGAAAGCGGATGTCCCAGTGCCGCCGTCGGCCGCATCC
>RXOA01000133.1 GCA_003979035.1 Candidatus Bipolaricaulota bacterium | reverse complement strand
GGCCGCGGCAAACCAGGAACCAAGGAGGAACGATGTTCACCAAGAGCAAGATCCAAACACTCGCGGGCGGAAGGGCCAAGGTGGCCGCACTCACGATCGCGCTTGCCCTGCTTCTTACAGGGATTCCATCCGGGCGGGCGATTGCGGGAGGAGAGCCCGGGCCGGCACCGGTCGAGCTCACCTTGGAACGGCTGTCGAACCTTGTCGAGCGACTGGAGGCAGAGCTCGCGGCCTCCCGGAACCCAGTAGCGGAGCGGTTGGAGGAACGGCTCGAAGGCATCGCCGCGGGTTTGGAGGGACTGCTTGATGTGCTCGCCCGGCCCCGCGATGAGGAAAGCACTCCTGTGCTGAGGCTCCGGATCCTCTCGTTCGATCTGACCATGCATCGTCTCCTATACCTGCTTGACGAGATCCTGGATGAGCCGGACGCGCCACAGCATCCAGACGCCCGCGAGGCGCTCGAAGGGCTTCGGCGGTGGATCGACGAGTATGTGCAGGCGATGACGGCTGGGATGTTGCCCGAGCAGGCGCGGAGGTTCGAGGCCGCGGCCGAGCGAGCCATGCGGGATCTGGTGCAGGAACTGATCGGCGTGGCCGAACGGACCCAGGCTCCGCGCCGCGAGAGCAGCCGGCCCGCGTTGGCGCGGTGGGTAGAACGACTGGAAACGCTGGTCTTCCGTCTCGATGGATTCATGTTGGGGCAGTTCCCGGAACCCGCTCTGCCCGAGACACATCCGCGTGCTCCGTAGGCCCGATCGGTCAGATGCCTTCCACCGCCCGCCAGGCGCGGGAGGCACCGGAATTCTCTGATGACATCGGGTCGGCCATTGCGTGAGGACTGCAATCGCCGACCCGGGTCTTTCTGTGGGTTGCCCTCCCGCCAAGGATGACGCAGATCCACGCCTTGCCTTGATCGGACGGCTCACCGGGAGGATTCGCGCCAACGAACCCCGCCCCTTGGCGATCCTCGCCGAGCGGCGCCCTGGCCCGGCCTCGACATCCATCCCTGCGCTTGGCGTCCCGTCCATGCTAGAATATCCCGTGGTGCCGATCTGGTCTTGCTTTCGCGTGGCATCCGGATTCTGATCGACAGACAGGAGCGTGCATGAGCTGGTGGCAGAGTCTGCTCAAAGTGCTGTGGGTGACCGGGTTGGCGGGAGCCATTGCCGTTGCCGCCCTGTGGATCGCGACCCTTTGGGCGCGCGTTCGCGCCCGCAAGCCGAGCTCTCTTGTGACCCACACGGTGATGGCCGGCGTCTCGATTGTGGGGATCTATCTTGCCTCGGGCGGCCGCTGGTCCGGGTTCGGTCTCGGCATCGGGACCTTCGACTGGACCCCGATCCTTCTCCTGTGGGTTCTCCCGACGGCGCTGCTCACGATTCCGCAGGTTGTCGCGAGTCGCGGCCGAACATCCGCCGATCCGCACCATCTTCGTCCGGGTCAGACAATCGTCCGGGTTTGGCTTGCCGCAAGCATCGCGGAGGAACTGCTGACCCGAGGTCTGGTTCAAGGGCTGCTGGCGCCCCTTTCCGGCGTGGGGTTTAACGTGGGGGCGAATTTCGTCACGGTGCCGATCCTGCTCGCCGCGTTGGTCTTCGCGGCTCTGCACCTGGTTCTCGTGCGGAAAATGCGAGCCAAGGCCGCGCCCGTCATCGTCCTGGCGTTTCTCCTCGGCTGCGTGGCCGGCGCCTACCGTCAGGCGACGGCAAGCCTGATCCCGGCTGTGATGGTCCACATGCTGTTCAACATCGGCGGGACAATTCCTCTGTGGCTTGTTCGCTTCCGACCAGAGGCCGAAGCAGCGTCGCGCCCGTGAGGCCCGGATTCGATCCGGGATGGAACCCGCCCTCATGGGGCTCTCTGATCGCCTGCGACAACGAATCAGAAAGCCGACCCCCGCACGCAGGAGGCACGCGAAGGGATCGGCGGTCCCGCCAGCGCGGGTCCCGAACGCTACTCGAACGCCACGCGGTCCTGAGAGACCGTCGAGGGATCGTGGAAGAAGTGCCCGACTCCCAGCTCTACCATTTCGTTGTAGGTCGGGAAACCGGCGACGACCATCGCCTCGTCGGGGTGGAATCGGGTCCACAGCTCGGTGATCTTCTCGATCGTCCGAACATGCCGCGCCACGCGGATATCGATCGGCCATCCGTTCTCATCGATCGGCCAGTACAGCAGACCGTGCTCGCCGGCCTTCATCACGAACTCGTCCTGACCGGTGAGAAGCAGCGCCTCGTCCGTGACTCCCCGAACTCGGTCCAGGAACGGCTCGGGCGCCTCGAGGAGAATGCATGGGCTGTCGGAGAAGTCGCCGATTTCGCGATGTGAGAGCCCATGGAGCGCCAGCGGTGAGATCTCCATCCCGATCGTGAACTCCTGCGCCGTCAGCATCATCGACACCATCGCCGCGACATCGAGCGCACCTTGGTGCGCGACGATCGTTCCGATGATCGGGTATTCGAGCTCCGCTTCGTGAAGGTCGATCGTCAGATCGACGCCTTCTTCCTCGATCAGGCGCATGAATGCGTACGACGTTCGTTCGGCGAGGCTTCCGTTGGGGCGACCGGGCCACGTTCGGTTCATGTTTCGCACGTCCATGTACGCCAGCAGCTGCCCGCTCGGATAGTGAACGTAGGTCTCCGGATCTGGCCACGAGTCGAGTGGATTGGCCCAACGATCGCCCATCCGGAACTTCTTCTCGCCCCAGTCGGTCTCAATCGTGAAGAACTGCGGGTACGCGTCTCCCGGGCGGGTCACGGTCGAACCGCTTCGATTCTCGTGAATCGCAACGATGATCCGGCCCGTCGTTGCACTGGCGTTCTCCACGATTAATTGCGCCGCAAGGTTCGTTGCCGGCTCTTCCGCGTGGACCGCGCCCATGATCAGCAGGGTTCCGCCGGGAACACCGCTGTCGAGGATGTAGATGTTGCAGTCATTCGTCGTTCCTTTGAGCGGTTCGAAGTAGTCGCCCAACGTCCTGACGTCTACAACGCCTGCTCCGAGAACGACAGCTTCTTTGTACTGCCGGTGTTGGGCGAACGCGATCCCCGAGCTGACCAGCACTCCCGCCCAGACGGCGAGCGCAATCCCTTTGATGATCCATTCTCTATTTGCTTTCATCGAGTTCCTCCACGTCCCATCACTTCAGGCGGAACACGCGAAGCACGAACGGCATCAGAATGACGAGGTACAGGATCGCCTTCTGCACGTCCTTGCTCTTGACGAAGTTCCAGAACAGCACCGCGCCGAAGAACGCCGTGATGGCGTAGTACACAATCATGATCGTCATGGTCGGCCACCTCGCTCTCTTGTCATGTTGCTCATCCCGCCACCAAGAACGACAGCTCGTTCCCGAAGATGATGTACAACGTCCCAAGAAGCAGAATGAACGCCGCCGGGATCAAGCAGCGCTTAACGAACCCTCTGTAGTAAGAGCCCTTGAAGCCGACGGCCATTGTTGTCGCTCGCCCTACAACCGTTGTCGGCGGCAGCATGTCGCCGATCGGGAACATCACCGCCATCCCCGCAAGAGCGATGATTGGGTTGATCCCCTTCATGTTGAACAAGAGGATCAGCGGAACGCCCAGAAGCGGCGCGGCGGCGTACTGCACCAGTCCCTCCGAGAACGGGAGGATCAGCCACAGGGCGGCGAAGATGACCGGTAGCGGAAGCGTCACAACGCCGAGAGAGATCAGTCCGCGGGCTCCGGAGAGCGCCATGATCTGAACGAGGATCCCGACCACCACCATCACCCCGATCAGCGGGAGCAGGCCCTGCACGGTCTCCCGAGCCACGGTGAAGATCGGGAGCCGTTTCGGACTCACGGCGACCGTTACGGCGGCCGCGATCATGAACATCAACGGCAGCCCCAACGTCGGCATGGTCCACGGCCAGATCCGGCCGGCGAGGACGAGGCCAAAGAAGACGACAAACGGGAGCAGCACCTTCCACCCGGCCATTCCCTGCGCCGGCTCCGGTAGCTCTGCCATCACCTTGTCCAACTGAACCGGTGTTCCCTTCCACCCGAGGAAAAACATGCTGAACAGCGCCCCGAGAACCGAGATCACACCCAGCGGAAGAAAGAAGCCGACGTACGGCATGTTCGACCCGGCAGCCGCCATCATCGCCCACAGGTTGATCGGCGGGGCGGCGGCGCTCATCGCCGCACACAGGAAGATGATCGCAGCGACGCGGTCCTTGCTGATCCCCATGTAGGTGAGCACGGTCCCCACGAGCGTCCCGACAACCAGAACCGTCACGCTTCCCGATCCGGTCAGCGCCCCCGGCACAAGCATCACCAGCGTCAGAAACAACAGACACAACAGGCGATGCCGGTGGAATCGGTTGATGATTCCACGGATGATGTAGTCGACGCCACCGGCGTGCTTCAGCAGATTCATGAAGAACGTTGCGGTGATGAAAATGAGCGTGACGTCGAAATACGTGAACGCCCCGTCTGCGATATGGCGCGGGGAGATCAGGCCGCCGTGAGCGATCGCGCCACCGATCGCCGCGGCAAGCATCGAAAGCTCCGTCGTTATCTTGAACAGTCTGGCAAGTGCGAAGACCCCCGCCATGACTCCCAGCACGATCCCTGCGTGTGCGTACACGTCTCACCTCATCCTTCGAAACTACCGCCGCGGCACAAGACGACTTACGCCCCGGCGACTTCGCATCCTCGGCGGAAGGGAACAGGTCGCGTCGGCGGCCAATGCATTTCGGATCGAAAGCAAGGATGCGTATTCGCTCCGCTTTCGATCATCCGCCGACACGGCGTTCCATCTCCGTCAGCGAACTACCCCTCTTCCGAAGAAACGAAGATGAGCGGAAAGAGGATTGCCAGATCGAGCGTATCCTCGATGAAGATCTGAGGGATCCCAAGTTCCTCGGCCAGTGTCGTGAAGTAGCCGTCTTCATTGACATCGCTTCGTGTGATCAGAAGGTCGGCAAGGGGAGACATCGCCGTAATGGTCAGCTCGTCGTACTCGTCGACCCGGCGGCCGGCTCCCTCGACCTGACCCACCACGATCACCATCCCACGTTCTCTCGCCGCTTCGATCAACGCGGTGCAGCGTGCGACTTCGGAGTCCACGTCAACGCCCGCAGCGCCCATCCCCTTCAGGCTCGTCCCGGTTGTTACGAACAGCACACCGGAGGAGTCGTAGATCGTATCGATCGGACACTCGGAGAGGAACTCATCGACCGTCAGCAGATCGATCTCTTCATAGTAGATCCCGGCTTCCCCAAGAAGCAGGCCGACCATCAACGCCCCCGGGCTCTGCCCGCAGGTTGTCACAATCACCGGAGCGGCGAGGACGGGCAAATCCTCCGGGATCACAAATTCCTGAGCAATCGCAGTCCCTCCGACACACATGACCAAGAGCAATGCTGCCATTGCCAGAGAAAGCTTCCTTCCCATCATCGACCTCCCCCATCGTTACCATGCGAAGCACGCGCATGCGGCTTCGGTAATACTGAGAGCACACAGCGATTCGCTCCGGCTCCTTCTTCTGTATCGGGGAGGAGCGGGCAGCAGAGCCACCCGCTCCTCGACTAGCTTCCTACGGTTCGTATTCGCCGTACCACTCGTCCACGAAGTCCTCGAGCATCGTGGTAGCGCCGAAGTCCACCGCATCCAACCACTCTTGCGGATAGCCGCGGGTGCTGTTGTTGACGTAGCCGTCGTTGTACTTGGTCACAAGCGTGTCGGCCAGATCCCACGTAGCGGCCACCGTTCGATTGACCGCATCGGAGGTGTAGTTCGTGAGGAACGTCACCGCAAGTTCCGGGTCCGTCTCATAGAGCGTGAGCGCGGCGTCTTCGATTGCTCCCTGCATCGCGAAGAACTCGCCTTCGAACTTCTCCTGATGAGCGTTGATATCCTCGATCATGTAGGAGTAGGCAAGGTTCGCCCAGTTCGACACGAAGTCGAACGCCCACCACGCCGAGTCGCGGGTGAAATCGTAGCGGTCCATGGTGTACAGCGACTCCGGAACACTGGTAACGCTGCAGTAGATCGGCATGTAGACCGTCGTCTGCGGCGAATCCGGGCCGTACCACAAGACGCCGCCGATCTCGGCGGGCAGCCAGTTGCGGGACTGGGTCACGATGGTGTACGAGCAGCGGAACATGGAAATGGCTCGTTCCCAACCGACACTTCCCTCAGGATTCGAGCGACTGCTGGTGGCATAGCGGTCCGGCGTACCGAACGGGCCGGCGGCGAGCCCCTGTGTCAAGTCGAACGGTGTTCCTTCGTAGTGATCGCGCTGGAACGTCATCAAGTCGGCAGCGGAGATCTTCTCGTCGGGAACAACGGTGAATGGATACCGTCGTGCGTACGGATCGAGTTCGAGCGACGGAGCCATCAGGTCACGGCCACGCCACTCCCGGCGACTGTTGTAGTAGTTGTCGTCCTTGTAGCCGTAGACTTCCCAGTAGCGGAACGTGTCCCCGGCATTCGGATCCCAGAAACCGAGCCGCTCTCCCACGGAGTAGATGCCGCTTCCGACCATGAAGTTGTCCGGATCATTGAGATCGACTTCACCGATCAACGAGCGGTTGGCCCCAACATACACGGAGTCATCCGGAATGCGCTGGGCAACCCAGACGGCCCCTGGGCCTTCGTCGCCTTGCCGCCATAGCGGGCCGGCGCCAACGATCTCGAACAACCAGGCTTCGTTCCCATCGCATACGGAGATTGCCTCGCCGCCGTCAGCATAGCCGTAGGTCTCGGCAAGCTCGCCCATGACCTGGATGGCTTCACGAGCGGTCGTCGAGCGCTGTAGTGCGACAGCTTGAAGTTCTTCAATGTAGAACAACCCGCCGTCGGAGTTCCGGTACTCACGGCGTCCTGAGAACGTGTGCTCGCCCATCATGACCTGGTTCTCGTTCATGAACGGGTAGCCGATCTGGAAATACGTGTAGGTGAGCGGCGCTTGCGGGATCTCACCCATCGGTGCGGGCTGGCGATCCGCGCGGTCCGCATGGCACATGTTGCTGTAAATCGTCAGCATCTCGCCGGGCTCGTGGGCTCCGCCAGGCACAATCTGAACGCGCGAATCATACCATCCGTCGCACGTGTGCGTGGTCATGACCGACCCATCCACCGACGCGTCCTTCCCAACGATGAACACCGTGCAGTTTCCGTCCTCCGGATCCTCAAGCCACTGGGCGGATACAGCCATGCCAACCATGGCAAGCGCCAGCAAGCAAACCAGTACACTGCGCATTCTCATCCTTCCCCCTTGCTTCGGTTGTTGCCTCCAAGATCTGTTGTCGCGCCGATTTCACTGCAGCCTCTGCCCGGTGCACCCCCTTGTTCGAACAGCTGTTCTCGCGAATCCACGGCCGCTGGCCGTGCGTCCATGCAGTTGTCGGAGTGCCGCGAACTCGTG
Source organism: Candidatus Bipolaricaulota bacterium (assembly GCA_003979035.1). Classification (GTDB taxonomy): domain Bacteria; phylum Bipolaricaulota; class Bipolaricaulia; order UBA7950; family UBA9294; genus RXOA01. Next base: position 861 of record RXOA01000133.1, on the reverse strand, counting down.
CTGAAGTGCCGGGGCATCAAGGATTCGGTGCGCGGAACACTGGAGAGGATCCCGATCCCCGCACGCTTCTGTGATCTCTTGCTCGTCGAAACGCACTGACCTCATGATCCGATCATGACGGACGGGAATCCCAGGAAACCACCAGGATCGTTAATCGCGCAAGACGCGGAACCTTGCGCCCTGCAAGCCCCTTGGATCCAACGCATTAATCAGTCAAGCATAGGCTCCTCTCCTGCCTTACACTCACTCCTGTTCCGATCTCTGCTCTGCCTGACGCTTGACTCCGGCTGCATGCCGAGGATCTAATGAAATCCATCTCCCGCCAGCGGCAGACTCGCCTCGCCGCAAAGAGAAGCTTGGGAAGACGACTGGGGATAACGAGGGAGGAAGTGGCGTGACACCGCGGAAACACTTGGTCCTGGACGAAGATGTTCACGAAGCCCTGTCGCACCGCAGAGAGATGACCGGTCTTCCGATCAGTCAAATCGGAAACGCCATCGTTCGAGCCCACATTGCGGCGTCGTTCGCCGAGGATCTGCTTGGCGACGAGCTTGTGAAGATGGGGCGCATCACAAAAGACGAGTATCGGCGGCTGCTCGAGAAAACAGATCGGAGACTGCGTGACGAGTTCCGCCCAGGTGCAGCCGCGATTGAACGGATCGCTCCGGGAAGGTTCACAGCCGGAAGCTGGGAGTTTCAGAACGTTTGGCAGTCCCCGGTGGGAGCGTTCCAGCTGCTTGAGGTCTGGGCACGCGATGCGCTGCAGCGTTCCATGACACAGCATACACACGCCGCCGACGAGTACTTGATCTCGCTTGCTGGACGCTGCTTCGTGGTGTTGGGCGGTGTTCCGCTTACGCT
>RXOA01000132.1 GCA_003979035.1 Candidatus Bipolaricaulota bacterium | reverse complement strand
TCGCTTCGTTGTACGCCCAACTCGGGTATGAGGTCGAGCGCGAATACTACTTCAACGACGAGGGACGGCAGATCGACCTCCTTGCCGAGTCGTTGTGGGCGCGGATCTGTGAACAGCGCGGCATCGCAGTTCCGATTCCCGAAGGCGGCTACCACGGCGAGTATCTGATCCCGATCGCCGCCGAGCTTGCTCAGGCGGAGTCAGTCGGGGATTCGTTTGATGACGCGACGCATGCGACACTGCGTGAGCAGGCCGTCATGCGGATGACAGCCGTCATTCGCCATGATCTTGACCAACTCGGTGTGCACTTCGACTCTTGGTTCAGCGAGACCGCGCTCCATCGCCGCGGCGATGTCGATAACGCCCTGCAGACGTTGCGGGAACACGGCGGCACGTACTGCAGGGACGGCGCCGAGTGGCTTGCTGCGGAGGCCCACGGCGGACAGAAGGACTCCGTCCTTGTTCGTAGCGACGGCCGCCCGACGTACCTCTTGGTTGACATTGCCTATCACCTTGACAAGCGTCGCCGCGGTCTGGATGAAGTCATCGATGTGCAGGGAGCCGACCACCAGATCGAGCAGGACAGCGTCCTCACGGCATTGCGACTTCTTGGCTTCCCGGAATCATTCCTTCGGTACGCCGTGCACCAATTCGTGAGCCTTCGGGAGGGAGGGCAAACCCTGCGCATGTCAACACGGGCCGGACGGTTCGTTCAGCTCTCCGACCTCACCGAAGAACTTGGACCGGACATCGTTCGCTACTTCATGATCGCGCGGCGTCCCTCCACCCACCTGGAGTTCGATCTCGACCTCGCCCGCCGGGAATCGCTCGATAACCCCGTGACCTACATCCAATATGCCCACACTCGAATCTCTTCGATCTTCAGAAAGGTCCCTGAGGGAACCATCCGAAACCTTTCCGCGGTCGAGCTTGCACCCCTCGCCGCGCAGGTGGAGCGAGAAATGATCCGCCAACTGGATGCGTTCCCCGACCTGGTGCGGCAAGCGGCGACGGAATTCTCTCCCCATCTGATTGCCGAGTACGCCCTGTCCCTATCCCGCAGTTTCCACGCGTATTACGCTGATCACCGAATCCTCGGCGTGGAGGAGCGGACATCCGCGGCCAGGCTTGCTCTCATCGAGGGCCTGCGCCTGGTGCTTCATCGCTGCCTGACGCTTCTCGGGATGCGCACACCGGAGGTCATGTAATGGCATGGATCGATCGGCTCCGTAGCGGGCTGGGCCGTTCGCGGAACGGCCTTATCGGCAGCCTTCGATCGGGGCTTTCGGAAGAGCATGACGCCACGAGCGATCCGGCGGAGATGATCGAAGAGGCGTTGATCGCCTCGGACATCGGTCCGGAGTTGGCGGCGGCGATCGCCGAGGAAGCGATTGCTTCCGCCCGCGGTCGACGACCGGCTCTGGAGGATGTTCTGAGCCAGCTCCGGCGGATCCTCCTCGAGCGGTTGGAGGGGTGTGAAAAGCCACTGCGCCTCCGCGCCGATGGCGAGCCTACGGTGATTCTCCTGTGCGGCGTCAACGGAGCGGGGAAGACAACGACGCTGGCCAAGCTCTCGTCTCAGCTTCTCGGTCCCGATGGCTCGCCCAGTCGGCCGGCCGTCTTCGCCGCCGCCGACACATTTCGCGCCGCTGCGATTGAGCAGCTTGAGGTCTGGGGCGCGCGGGTGGGCGCCGAACTCGTGCGTCACCAACTCGGCGCCGATCCCTCGGCCGTGGTCTACGACGCTATCGGACGCGTCGAACGGACAGGCGGCGTGCTGTTCATCGACACGGCGGGGCGGCTGCAGACCAATCACAATCTGATGGAGGAGCTTCAGAAGATCGAGCGCACGGCCGAGAAGCGACTGGGCCGTCCCGTGGATGAGCGCCTGCTTGTTCTGGACGCAACGACAGGACAAAATGGCCTTTCGCAAGGACAGCGATTCCACGAGGCCGTCAATCTGACCGGGATTGTGATCACCAAGCTGGATGGAACCGCCCGAGGTGGGATCGTCGTCTCGGTATGGGAGAGACTTCGAGTACCGCTCATGTATATCGGCGTAGGAGAAGCGCGGGACGATCTCCGCCCGTTCTCGGTGCAACAATTCGTGGATGCCTTGCTGGAGCAACCCGCGCCGTCCCAGGCCAGATGATGGACGACATGACGTTTAGGAATACGATCACTCTTGGAGGTGTTATTGTGCAACAGGTCTACTTCTTCGGAAAAGACCAATCGGAAGGAAATGGATCGATGAAAGAGCTGCTCGGTGGCAAGGGAGCCAACCTTGCCGAGATGGCGCAGCTCGGAATCCCCGTTCCTCCCGGATTCACGATTTCGACGCAGGTTTGTCAGGCCTACGAACAGCAGGGCGGGGAACTCCCGGAGTCACTCAAGCTGGCTGTCGACGAGAACCTCGCCAAGCTTGAGAAGGCTACGGGAAGAGCCTTCGGAAGCCCGTCGCTTCCGTTGCTCGTTTCGGTTCGTTCCGGCGCCGCCGTCTCGATGCCGGGGATGATGGACACCGTCCTGAATCTTGGACTGAACGACGAGACAGTCGCCGCCCTCGCCGCCGAGAGCGGCAACGAGCGCTTCGCCTACGATTCCTACCGACGCTTGCTGCAGATGTACGGCGATGTCGTGATGGGGCTGAAACCGGAGACGGAAACGGATGTGGATCCGTTCGAAGAGATCCTCGATGCCATCAAGGCGGAAAAAGGCGTCGAGCTCGACACCGAACTGCAGGCCGATGATCTTAAGGCGCTTGTCGATCGCTACAAGAAGGCCATTGTCGATCGTCTCGGCACCGAGTTCCCCCAGGACGTCCGGAACCAGCTCTGGGGAGCGATTGAAGCCGTGTTCCGATCCTGGAACAACCCCCGTGCAATCAAGTACCGTGAGCTCAACGGAATCTCGGGCCTGATCGGAACGGCAGTCAATGTCCAGGCCATGGTGTTCGGAAACATGGGCGACAACTGCGGAACCGGCGTCGCCTTCACGCGGAACCCGGCAACTGGTGAGAACGTCTTCTACGGTGAGTACCTCATGAACGCGCAAGGCGAAGATGTCGTGGCCGGTATCCGCACGCCACAGCCGATTGAGACGTTGAACGATGTCATGCCGAACGCCTACGCCGAACTCATGGCGATCCGAGACAAGCTGGAAGCCCACTACCGCGACATGCAGGACATCGAGTTTACGATTCAAGACCGCTCTCTTTACATGCTGCAGACGCGCACGGGCAAGCGCACCGCCGCCGCCGCCGTTCGCGCGGCCGTCGAGATGGTGAACGAAGGGATGATCGACAAGAAGGAAGCGCTTCTCCGCGTCACGCCCGAGCAGATCGATCAGCTCCTTCATCCGACGTTCGATCCCGCCGCCGAAGCGCAAGCGACTGAACTGACGAAGGGCCTCCCGGCAAGCCCGGGCGCGGCATCGGGAACGATCGTGTTCTCGGCCGAAGCCGCTGAACAAGCGGCCGCAGACGGCAGGAAGGTCATCCTCGTCCGAATTGAGACCTCGCCGGAAGACATCGGCGGGATGGATGCAGCGCAGGGAATCCTGACCGCCCGTGGCGGCATGACGAGCCATGCGGCCGTCGTCGCCCGCGGCATGGGCAAGTGCTGCGTTGCCGGCGCCGGTGACCTTGCGATTGACTACACCAGAGGGCAGCTCACCGTGCACGGCCGGACCGCCAAGGCCGGAGATGCGATCAGCCTCAACGGTTCGACCGGGAGCGTCTATCTGGGCGAAGTCCCCACCATCGACCCAGAGCTGTCCGGCAGCTTCGGAACCCTCCTCGGCTGGGCCGACGAATTCCGCACGCTCGGTGTCCGCACCAACGCCGACACCCCGAACGATACGGCGACCGCGATCAAATTCGGTGCCGAGGGGATCGGGCTGACACGAACTGAACACATGTTCTTCGAGGGCGACCGCATTATCGCCGTCCGCGAGATGATCCTCGCCGACGACGTGGCCGGACGCCGCGCAGCCCTTGCCAAACTCCTACCGATGCAGCGGGGCGACTTCGAAGGAATCTTCCGCGCCCTCGACGGACGCCCGGGAACCATCCGGCTCCTCGACCCGCCGCTTCATGAGTTCCTGCCACACGACGCCGAAGGACAGACAGAGGTTGCGCAGGTCATGGGCGTGTCGGCCGACGTCATCCGGGAGAAGGTCGAGAGCCTGCACGAGTTCAACCCGATGCTCGGTCACCGTGGCTGCCGCCTGGGAATCATCTACCCGGAGATCTCCGAAATGCAGGTCCGCGCGATCATGGAAGCCGCCTGCAACGTCCGAAAAGAAGGCGTCACCGTTCGCCCCGAGATCATGATCCCGTTGGTCGGACATGTGAAAGAATTGGCACTGCAGCGCGAGCTTTCGGTTAGGGTGGCCGAGGAAGTCCTGGCCGCCAACGGACTGACGAAAGGCGACATCCCCTATCTCGTCGGGACGATGATCGAAGTCCCACGTGCCGCCGTGACGGCCGATGAGATCGCGACGGAAGCTGAATTCTTCAGCTTCGGGACCAACGACCTCACCCAGATGGG
>RXOA01000131.1 GCA_003979035.1 Candidatus Bipolaricaulota bacterium | reverse complement strand
CGGAACGCGTTCTCATGCTCGGTCTCGGTTCCCCACTCCACGTCCCATTCGTCGGGCTGACCGTGTCCCACAAGGAGGATGGCCACTTCATCCTTCGGCACATTCCCGAGGTTCTCGTTGGCCCGAGCCACGAACATGCTTCGAAGAAGGTCCGAATCCCACAGCGGGCCGGTCTTGAGCACCTCGACGCCGAACCTCTCTTCGACCTGCAGTGCCTCGACAAGCTCCTCGCCCTCCGCTGTGTGGTTCGATACGGTGAGAAAGACCTCGGACAAGATGATCCGGCCGGCACCGTCGTTCAGCGCCTGGACCACCGCCGCGTCCGGCCGCGGCTCATCATCGAGGAACGACAGGTAGAATCGTGTCTCGCTGTCACCGGCGTCACGGTACGCTTGTTCAAGGGTCGCCAGCATGCGGACATGGTTGTCGTGGTGGTCGCTTCGCCCCACTTCCAGGTAGGCATTTCGCAGCTGATACAGGAACAGCGGGCGAACGAGGGTCGGCACAAACGCGATCCCCTGCTCGTCGAACTCATTGAACTGGTTGATCCATCCGATCGGGTTGTAGATCGACGGCTCGCCGTGGGTGAAGTAGACGACCGCCGTGTGTCCCAGCCCGGGATCGTCCTCGGCGCGTGTGATCTCCGGGACCTCTCGCAGATCGGGCGTCGCCAACACCCGGGTTGTCATCCCCCAATACCCCGCAACAAACAGGGCGACAGCCAGCACCACGGCCACGGAGATCATCCAGCGCCGGAACAGAACACTGATCGCCAGCATCGTCGCGAACCCGGCCGCACACGCCAAGGCCAACCATCGGCTCATCGCCAGCGGATGGGCCACCAGGAATCCGACGAGAAGCCATCCGGCCAAGAATCCCAGACCCGCCACCAGACCCCATCGCGCAATCCGTACCACTCTGGGCATTCTCTCCCCCCTTGCCGGCCACTCTAGAAGGAAGTCCCGAATTCCGTCAACTTGCGGCTCATTTCAGCGGATGGAATCGTTTCCCGCGCACGAATGACCATCGGCAAACTCCGTTTGGACATCCGTGATCACACACTGGCCCTGCACGCTTCTCTTGGTCTGGGTCACCTCGTGGCTGTACGCTGGCATGGCCGACGGTGCCAGTGTGCGGGGATCTGCGCCAATCATCTCTCTGCTGCGCGAGATGTCCGGTAGGCGAAGAGACAAGGAGAAGCCCCATGAACCATCGAACGATTGCTCTTGCGGTAGCTGGATGGCTGTTCATGAGCTTGGTCTGTTGCGGGCAGGCGCTGGAAGTTGGAGACGCCGTGTGGGCGCAGTGGACGCCCAACGATTGGTACCCTGGTACATTGACAGAGGAGACGGCCCTTGGCTTCGTGGTGGTGTTTGATGACGTGACGGACGTAGAGGACGTTGCTGAAGACCTGCCCGCTTCGGCGGATATTCCGACGCCTCTTATCCTTTTGAATCGCGTGCCCGAGGCCGATCAAGTGGCCGTCGGCACCCGTGTGTTGGCTCGATGGGCAGATGACGGATGGTACTATCCCGCCACGGTGGTGACGGATGCTGAAGACGGGCTGTACAACGTGGCATTCGACGATCGCGACGTGGGAATCGTTGATCTGACGCAGATCAGACTCCGTGGCGGAATGGCGGATCTATTTGACCTCCCGGAAGTCGGAGATCGTGTCTGGGCGCAGTGGTCCCCAGGCGATTGGTACCCCGGCATGTTGTCAGAGGAGAGTCCCATCGGTTTCCTCGTGTCGTTTGATGACGGAGGTGAGGCAGATCTTCCTCCTTCGTTGGTTGTTGTTGACCTAGCGGCACAGGTTGACCAGGTTGCATTCGGATCACGCGTTCTGGCGATGAGGATCGACGAATGGTTCTATCCCGGGACGGTTGTGGCGGTGACCGAAGACGGTATGGTCGACATCCTGTTCGACGATGGCAAACGTGAGGCCGTTGATTTGGCGAATCTTCGTTTGTTCAGCGAGTGAGACCGGTTCACGAGGGACATGGGGGTGGTGTGGGGGTGCGATTGCGCTGATCACAACCGAGGATCAGCTGGCTCGTCACGGGGCGGCGGGGCCGGGAGAAGGCGTCGCGAGACGATGAGCCGCTGATCTACGCGGCGTTGCAGGGAGGAAGATCGCCATGATCCACGAAAAGCCGATTGCTGAACTGATCGAGCAGCGCTTCTCGTGCCGCAGGTACGCCGAACAGCCGATCGCCGAGGACACGCAGGCTCGGCTGCGGGAGCACATGGCCTCGGTCTCTCGTTCGACGGTGCCGTTCGGAACGCCCTTGCGTTTCCAACTTGTCGCCGCGAGCGAGGAAGATCGGGCAGCTCTGAAGGGGTTGGGAACGTACGGGTTCATTCGGGGAGCGACCGGCTTCATCGTCGGCGCAGCTGGGAACAGCGCGAAGGACCTCGAGGACTACGGGTACGCGATGGAGTCGCTCATCCTTGCGGCTACGGCCCTTGATCTCGGAACCTGTTGGCT
>RXOA01000130.1 GCA_003979035.1 Candidatus Bipolaricaulota bacterium | reverse complement strand
GTAGATCTGATAGACATCATCGCCGAACCAGTACTGTCGCCACGCGTCGTCGCCCTTGAAGTGCTCGATCGTGGCCGAAACATAGCCGAGCGCCGCCTCCCCCCACACGTAGATGACCTTGCCTTGCGCGCCCTCGAATGGCGCGGGGATCCCCCACTCGATGTCACGGGTCATGGCGCGCGGGCGCAGGCCGTCGCGGATCATCTGTTCGGTGAACGCAGCAACATTGCCCTGGAATCCACGTTCGTCTACGTAGGCATGCAGAGCAGGCGCCAGGCGCTTCAGATCGAGATACCAGTGCGTGGTCTCTCGGAATTCCACTTCTTGACGCCCGCAGATGCTGCACTGCGGATTGACGAGCTCTTCCGGCTCAAGAATCGATCCGCAAGCATCGCATTGATTTCCAAGCGCACGATCGGCGCCGCAGCGAGGGCATGTTCCTTGAATGAACCGATCGGCGAGGAACTTCTTGTCATGCCGGCAGAAGGCACGCGCCTCTACCTTGGAGACGATGTATCCTTCGGCGTCCATCCGCTGATAGATATCGCGAACGAATTGATAATGGACCGGAGACTCAGTCGTGGTGTAGCAATCGAATTCAATGCCGAATCCGTCGAGAATCTCAAGGATCCGCTCGTGCGTTCTCCGGGCCAATTCAACAGGTGGGATGCCGAGCTGGTTCGCCTCAAACTCGATGCGTGTTCCGTGGGCGTCGGTTCCGGAGACATAGAGAACATCATGGCCGCGCATTCGGTAGTAGCGGGTGAAGACATCGCCGGAGAGCAAAGACGACACGAGATTCCCTAAGTGCGGGATCCCCGATGCGTACGGCCACGCGCTACAGACCAAGACACGCTTCCTATCCATCCGATCTCCTTAGACCACCTTGAGTGAGCAGGTGAACGCCTACGACCATTGGACTCCGCCTGAGCGGAGGGCGGCAGCGCATTATACTTAAGAGGGCCAGAGGGACCAATCGGAAGATCGCTCGTTCGACGATCGATGCCTTGACGGGCGAAGGGTTGAGCACAGGGAGTGCAACGATGAGAATCACCATCAAGCTGTTCGGCGGCCTGGGCGAAGAGAGCGGTAGGCGGCAGTTGATCCTCGACGTCGGTGAAAGCGCCTCCGTGGCGGATGCGCTTGCCGCGATCCGCCGAGACCATGGTGAACTTGGCCAGCAACTTGGCGCGTCGCTTGAAGCGGGGTACATCAGCATCCTTCTTGACGGACGGAACGTGCGATTCCTGGATGGAATGGAGACGAAGCTCAAGCCGGAATGCGTGTTGGCCTTCCTTCCGCCCGTCGGCGGCGGCTGATCGATGGGCGGGCCGGCCGACTTGGAACTTCAGTCCGAACCGGCCGTGCTGCTAGAAGCTCTTGCAGGTCGGGCAATCGAGGTTTCGTGTCACGCGTTGCTCGGACAGGGATGCCGTCCAACAGTCGATGAATCGCAGCATCCCCGCTTGACACGAGTCCGGAGCGGTGATCCATCTTAGCGCCGTGGCGACTTGAAGTGCGGCGATGATCCGGGGGATCGGGGCGATCAGCCCGCTGTTGCCCGCCGTCAATACATGCTCGCGATCGGGGGGCTCGGGGAACAGGCAATGCAGGCAAGCGCTTGTGCCCGGCGCAATGAGCATTGTCATCCCGAATGTCCCGGCGACGGCTCCGAACACCCACGGAATGCCGGTCGCAACACAAGCGCCGTTGACCACATAGCGAGACGCGTAGTTGTCAAGTCCGTCGATGAGAATGTCGCCTTCAAGAACGAGTCGGCGAGCGTTGCTTTCTCGGATCCGATCGATGACGGCCCGGATTTCGACATCTCGGTTGATCGCCCGCAATGCTTCCGCCAGCGCTTCCGCCTTGGGTCGAGCCGTGTCCTCCTCTCGGTACACGGCGACGCGCTGCAGGTTGTTCTCGGTGAGTCGATCGGCATCCACAAGGGTCAGGCGACCGATTCCGGAACGGACGAGAAGGTCGGCGCTGTTTGATCCCAGTGCGCCGCACCCGACGATCACAACGCCACGCTCGCGGATACGGCGATGACCTTCGGCCCCGAGTTCCGGCAACTGCCACTGCCGCGCGTAACGATCTTCCGGCTGCTTGGGACTCGATGGCTTCCTCATGGCGTCCTCTGCCTCCCGATGCTAGAACTGCACAGCGGCGTAGATCTCGATGAGCCATCCCAAGTCCACGGAGCCAAGATCGGCAATCTTCGACAAGTCGCCTTGCAGCGACAGGCCAGCGCTCCAGGTGTCCCCGATCGGAACGGAGACCTGACCGCGAGTCGTCAGATTGAATGACCACTGGTGGTTCCGGTACGAGCTGTTTCCGGAGATCTCTGCGCTGACGACCGATGCTCCAAGCGAAGATCGCCAGGATTCTACGGGAACGTCGCCACTCTCCACGTCGATCGGCGCGGAGTTGTCATCGGATTCGGGATTCCGGGCGGCGGATTCGCTCTGCTCCAGCGGCGGTTGCATCGCCTCATCGATTCGCGGGAAGAGCGACGCGAGTGGCGCGGAGGCGTCGCTGCGGATCGATCCGGTCATCGTCCACTGCTCGTTGGCCAACGTCGCTGTGATCGATCCCGTGACGTTGGCGCTGATCTCGCGAACAGGGGTCCATTTCAGGCGTGGCGCCAGCGTCAGACTCCAACTGGTCGATTTCGAGCCGATGTACGCCACCGTGGTTCGCCGTAGCGTGGACGAAACGCTGGGCTGAAACTTGTCCGAGGATCGGTCGTAGTAGGAGACATCCACGCGTTGCTCGGATTCGGTGCGCAATTCCCCCAATCCGGAGACTTCGAGGGCGATCGTTGGACGCAGCGACCGACTTCCGGTTTGAATGGGCGTCGCGACCTGGAACTCGAAGCCGAAAGCGCCGTCTTCAAGAGAAGCATCCGCTTCAAAACGCGGGGAGACGGTTCGACCGGCGAACGGGCGGCTATCAAGCCGCAGCTCGGCGTTCAGCCGGTGGTCCACCGAGAAGCCGATCCTTTGCGACGAACGCGTGGCGCTTGCGCTGTAGGATGCCTCCGCCGTGAATGGCTCATCACGTAGATCCGGTTGCCAGTCAGCGGACAGGCTGAACGACTCCCGCCCGATGGTGATCGGAGCGCCTTCGGAACCCGATGCCATTCGGTTCCATGTTGCGTCCACGCTGATCGCTCCCGGCGGCGTGATCGCGGCCGACGCACCGAGACTTGCCGTCCGGCGAAGCAGCTCATCGAGGGTCCCGCTGGAACGGAGGCTGACCGAGAGAAGATCGCTTCTTCCCAGCGGAGAGTCCAGCGCAAACAGCGAATCCGAGATCTGCAGCGAATGGGCCACGCGCCACTCATCACCTTCGCTCCCGTTTCCCGGCGAAGAGGCCGTATGGGTTAATTCGGCGCTGAGGACCGGGCCTTGCAGTACTTCACCGGTCGGCGATGGCGGACTCAAGCCGGCGACAAGATCGCTCAGATCGAATCGGACATCGACCCCGTTCTTCAGCTCGCTTTCGACTGGTTGGTCCTGATTGCTGTCCGGGTTCGAGACTGAACTTTGTCCGGAGACGAGGTATTCGTGGGAGAGGTGATAATCGAAATTCTGGAACGCGTCCGCCCCGCTGGCGATCGAGAGCGACCATCCGGCAACGTCGCTTCGGTCGATCCGTCCGATCGACGAGAATCCCGGATCCTGAACCGTGAATGAACCATCGAGTTCCGCGATGTCGTAATCGCGCCGGAACGCAAGCCGCATCATCCACCCAGTGCTGGTGTGCCCATCGGGATCGAGTGTGGAGAAATAGACGGGATCTCGTCCGTCGATTCCAGTGACTGTGTTGTCGAAGACAGCGACTTGATCCGACGGGGGCGAACCGGCGAGCGACCACAACAGGAGGGTGTACAGTGGATCCGCGGTGGCTTGCTGTCCGGCCCAGACCCCGCGATCCGAGCATGCGACCGCCGTGATGTGCTCCGCTTCAAGAATCGGTTCGGGAAGCATGAGATCGAACAGAGCGTCCTCGGTTGTGTAGAGCACGCCGCCGTCTTCGGGAGCGACGCACACGGAGAGGATCGCTTGATCACGGACAAGCCAATGCGATTGCCCCTGGGGGTCGATTTCAACGAGACCTTCGGCGGAAGCGATCCAGATTCGATCATCGGAAACCGCGATGTCGCGGACGGCGATTCCTTGCAGGGAGAGGATCGGTATGAGCGATGCTGCGGGCTCCGGGCTTCCGGGATCCAGCCACCACGCGCCTTCTTCCGCGCCGATCAGCAGCCGGCCGTCGGGCGTCTTCACCAACGCACGGGGGTCGATCCCCGGAGCGGTGATGATCTGCCACGCCTCGCTCAAGTCCACTTCATCCCATCGCGCGTAGGCGAGGACATCCTCGGCGGCAACCCAGATGGTTTCGTCGATGATGGCGACGGCACGAATTTCTCCGGTCGGCAGGCCGAGTTCGCTGTCGAGGTTGGTCCAGCGATCCAAGCGATCGAACGGCGACTCCCCTTGCGTATCCACCACCGTCAGTCCGGCCGCGGTGGCCAGATAGACGCGATCGAGCGCTTCGGAGACGGCCAGATCGTAGATCCGCTGCGAGGCCAGTCCGGTTGAGCCGTCGAACGTCTCCCAGTCTCCGTTCTCAAGAACGGTCAACCCTTGATAGTGGGCGAACAACACCCATCGATCCTGCGGATGAATCTCGATCGCCGTGATCCTGTTGGGAAGGGACGGGCGAACGTTGTCGTCACTGGGGAACACGTTGTCATTGTATCCCAGCATCAGGCTTCCGCGGAGCGGATCCAGATCGAACGAGGCGTCGAATCCGACGACCGTCTGCTCGTTGGGCATTGTCCGCATCGTCGGGTCCTCGGCGGCGCCGTCGGCGATGTCGGCTGATCGAAGCACGGATAGTTGTGCTTGGCCGATGCTTCCGATCGGGAACGTGACCTGCGCTCCGAGAAACGATGTGGCGAATTCCGCCGGCGAACCTAGTCCGCCGCGGAATTGCTCATACTCGATCTGCACGACGTCCTCCGGGCCGACCTCCTCCAGCAAAAAGACCGATGCCGGATCCGTGTCATCGACTTCGTAGCCGATCCCCTCTTCGAGCAGCCGGCCATTCAGCATCACCTGGATCGAGTCGGCCACGGCGCCGAAATCGAGCACAATCAACTGGCCTTCGCGGGCGTAGCTATACGTCGCGGTGATCGTGGCATCGGCGTTGGTGAAGAACGCATCCGCAAGCCAGAGTTCCAGGACACCTGCGTCCCGGTATAGACGGTACGTATTCAGCGTGCCTTCTTCGCCGGCATCAATTTCGGACAGCGTCACCGTGTGGTCGCCGGATGTCGCATCCACAGAGAGGGAGGCCGGATCGATGCTCGCGTGCCCAAGATTGTAGAAGCGGTTGCGCTCGCGGGGAAACACGGGAATGAGCTGCTCGTTGACGATGAATGCAATCTGGGTTCCCAGATCGTCGAGGAACGCAGCCTCTAGATCCGATCCTTGAACGAACGGATAGCTGATCCTGGAGTCGCTGTCGGAGATCGACCGATTGTAGTCGGAGATTGACTCGCGGGTAATCGTTCGCAGCAATGCATACGGATTGGACTTGAGCACGAGGCGATGCTGCACATCCGCAAGCGACATGAACGAGCTTTCCAATGGAGGCGTCTCGGTGACTTGGGCCTCAAGGGCTTGCGCGATCGGGGCAAGCTCATACGCGGTCAGGATCGCGGCGAGTTCCGTCCGGGAGAGAACGTCGTACTCGATCACGGTGATCCCGCGGACGATCGGCTCGTCCAGCGGATAGCTTGCCAACCCGTCGATGTTCCTGGTATAGCTTGCTTCCTCCCACGGGGAATCCGGATTTGCGGCCGAGAAGACACTGGTCCCTGGTGCGCTTTCGCCGACAATCGTCATCGAACGAGAGATGCCCTGGAGTTGGGAAGCGACGACGGTCAATTGCGAACCGCCGGCTGATTGCCCCGCCGGAAAGACATCGAGCCGAATCCCGGTCATCGTCCGGTTGTACACAAACAAGTCGGCGGCTCCGCTGAGCGAGAAGTCGCCGAGAACGCCGGTGACGTACTCCGTCTCCAGCTCCACGGATAGATGCTGATCCTTGAGTTCACTCTGATCGTCGAACTGCGCGGATACGGTGAGCACGCCGAGGGCTTCCGCCCACAGATCCACGGTCAGAGATTGCGAGAACGAGAAGCCGCTTCCGCCGAGAACGCCGCCGCCGAATCCGTAGGATAGGGCCCATGTCTTTCTTCCCGTGAGGACGTAGTCGAACTGCTCGGTCACCTTCACGCGGCCCGTGGACGTCATCCCATTTCCGTCGACCATCGTGTAGGTGAACGTTTCCGCTCCGCGAAACTCACCTGCGGGCCAGAACAGGATCAGTTTCCCCTCTTCGTCCGGGCGGATGCTCGCCGATCCGCTGGTCGGACCGACCGCGACGACGGTGAGGTCGCCGGCACCGGAATCATTCGCAAGAACATCGAGTTCGTGCTGTGTCCCGTCCCATTCGATCAGCAACACATCATCCCTTGCCAGCGGCTCGCTCGAGCCGGACGTTGCGGCGAAAGCGCCCATGGAACCACCCATGAGCACGATCGCGCATACGAGCATCGCCAGGAACTGCAGGTTCGGCCGCACTTGCGGCCCGGTCCGGACGAAGAACCGTGTCGCTTCCGGCAGGTGCCATCTTGTGCGGGCGACTGCTCGATCGGCATGCGCTGTGGTCGGCGATTCATTGTTGAACTGCACGTTGCTCACCTCTTGCTCACCCCGCCTCAATTCTCTGCTCCATCGAAGCGGATCTCCAACGAAGCGATGTACGTTGCTCCGAGATCGTCATGCAGGGTGTACGCGACATGAAAGCCGTAGCCGGGAAATCGTAGGGAAAGCCCGATCGAAACCGCTTCTCCATCGTATCCTGCTCGCAGCCCGAGCGGACCGACCCACGCTTCGGTGCCGGCGAGCACTGCCAGCAGGCCGCTTTCGTCAAACGCAAGCTCTGCCGCGGTGCCCCACGAAACATTGTCCGCCAATGGAATCGAAATGGCTGAGAGGAGGCACACCCTGGGTGTCCAATGCTCGACATACCCATCGCCATAGGCAATCGGAATCGAGAATCCGTTCTCGACGAGCACGGCCAGCGCCAGCTGCGGCGTTGCCAAGGCCATCCCGACATCGAGGGATGCTCCCAACCCAAGACTGGGTTGCCTTGCCGCGTAGCCCTTGGCGCGCACTCCGACCGCGAGAACATCGGCGCGGAGCGCGACGTTGATGACTCCCGCTTGGGCAAGGAAGCGGATCGTGTCTCCGTCGCCTTCAACTTCACCCTGACCCTGAGCCTGGATCGCGCCGCTGTCGAGTTGAAGGAATGTCGCCTGCAGCCCCGGAACGGCAACCGTCGCACTGGCTGCGGTCATCCCGGCAAATCCCAGGTACACGGACGAAGAGACGGCGAGCGAACCTTCCCATGCGGCGAAAGCGGGATGCGTGGAAACCCAACTTGGCGCAAGCGGTGACGTGGCGAGGCCGACTC
>RXOA01000129.1 GCA_003979035.1 Candidatus Bipolaricaulota bacterium | reverse complement strand
GGGGTTGTTGCCGTCCCGTGCTCCGAGATGCTGAAGGCCAAGGAGATCGCCTATCGATCTTCGGCGAGCGGCGCCAAGCTGATCGTCGCCGACGTTTCGACGGTGGATACGGTGGATGCGGCGCGGGGAGACTGCCCGCTGGAGACGTTCGTCCTGATTGGGAGCGATGCGCCGCGCGAGGGATGGCTGCGGTTCGAGGATCTGATGCAGGCGGCGTCGGCCGATGGTCCGAAGGTACCGCTGACCGCGTCCGATCCGATGACGATCAACTTTACGAGCGGAACGACGGGGAACCCCAAACCGGTCGTTCACAAACACCGATGGATGTACTGCCATCATCGGATTACGGGCCGCTATTGGTACGATGCGCATGAGAACGACGTGATTTGGGCAACGACGGCACCGGGATGGGCGAAGTGGTACTGGAGCCCGATCGGAGTTTCTCTGACATCCGGAGCGACTCAGCTGATGTACAACGGACGGTTTGACGGCGAACGCTACCTGCAGCTTCTCGAGAAGTACAAGGTGACCAAGCTCTGTGCCACGCCGACCGAGTACCGCTTGTTTGCTCAGCTTCCGGATATGGCGAAGTACAAGGTCGTCCTGGAAGATGCGCTCTCTGCCGGCGAACCCCTGAATGTCGAGCCGATTGAAGCGTTCAAGCGGGCCTTCGGAGTGACGATTCGCGATGGATACGGGCAGACCGAAAGCGTCTGCCTGGTCTGCAACATCCCGGGTCTGTCGGTGAAGCCCGGTGCGATGGGGCTCCCGACACCGGGACCTGGAGTGACACTGATCGATGATCAAGGGAACCCGGTGGCGCGAGGAGGAATCGGAGAGATCGCGATCCGCCCTGACAACCCGGCGATCTTCGACGGATACTGGAAGGCACCCGAACTTGATCAGGAAGCGTTCTCCGGCGGATGGTATCGCACCGGGGATCTGGCACGGATGGACGAGGATGGGTACCTGTTCTTCGAGGGACGCGCCGATGACGTCATTCTGACCTCCGGATACCGGATCGGCCCGTTCGAGGTCGAAGACGCGCTGGTCAGCCATCGCGCCGTGGTCGAAGCGGCCGCCGTCGCCGCTCCGCACCGTGATCGTGGCGAGATCGTCAAGGCGTTTGTCATCCTCGCCAAAGGGATTCTTCCGTCGGACGAATTGACCAAGGAGCTTCAGGATCACGTCAAGGCGGTGACCGCGCCGTACAAGTACCCGCGGGAGATCGAATACGTTGACGAACTCCCCAAGACGACAAGCGGCAAGATTCGACGCGCAGAACTCAAGAGGCGCGAATGGGAGGGTTGGGATCGACGATGATCACCCGTGGGGGCAAGACGCTCCGGGCGCGGCCGATGAAGGGACTCGTGTGGTTGATCTTGCTTGCGACGCTCACCGCGACCATCACCGGAATGGCGGGCGGACTCGGGTTTGGGTTTCCTTTCTACACGATCAACGTGTTACCGGCGGTGGAGCAGGCCCCCGTGATCATGGACCAAGCAGCGGAAGCATGGGAAGCGGCCCTGATTGCCGACGGGCTTCCTCCCGAGGTTGCACGTGGGCTTGCAGCGGAGATCGAGGCGGTGGGGGATCAGATTGCCGCCTCGATCCCCTCCTGGACGACCGGAACGCCCGGCATTCTCCTTCAAGCGATTCCGATCCCGCACATCGGAGGCGCGATCGAATTCGGTCTTCCGTTCGTCGTTCTCGACACACTCCGGTTCGAAGCGGGATGGCTGAGCGAAACGCTGGTCCTGAAGGCGCTGGATCTGGCGGGGTTGGGTTCCGGGCTTGAGGATTGGCCACTTGTCATCGATTGGGATGAAGCCTTGCTGTGGGTCGAGCCCGAGGTTCGATCCATGGTGCTCTCCACGGACGTCGCCAAGCAGATCGGGTTGCTTGTCGCGGACATCGACCTTGGAATCGGCGTAGACCTGATCGCCGGTCGAGTTCTGTCCGGGATCTCCGTGGAAGGGGGCTTGTTTCAGGAGACGATCCATGTGCTGATCTCCGAGCTTCAACTCGAATCGCTTCGCTGGACAGCGTTTGCTGTCCATGGGAGCATCGGAATCGGAATCGGCCCTCCATTCCTTCGCCTGTATGCGAGGCTTAGGGGGATGGTTCCGATCAGTCAATCCGTGTCCGGAGGATGGGCGATATCTATCGGAGGGCTCAGCGGCAGCGTAGGGATGGTGATCCGATTCTAGCGATGATCACAGATCATGAACTGATGGCGCTTGCGATCGAAGCAAGCGAGCGGGCGTACTGCCCGTACTCGAACTTCCCGGTCGGTGCGGCACTGCTCTGTGCCGACGGAACGGTATTCACCGGCGCCAATGTGGAAAACGGCGTGAACAGCCTGTCGATTTGCGCGGAACGAACGGCCCTGTTTAAAGCAATCTCTGAAGGCAAGCATGATTTCGTCCGAATCGCCGTTTCGTGCCCCAAGGCCGACCTCAGCTCGCCGTGTGGGGCGTGCCGTCAGGTGTTGTTCGAACATGCTCCCAATATGAACGTTCTGATGGCGAGGGCGGACGGGAGTGTTCTGCAGACGACCGTCCGCGACCTTCTGCCGCACGGGTTCCGGTTGCGTACCCAGGCCCCGGGCACGAGCGACTCGAGCTAATTGCCTGTGATCCGATCGATGATCAAGGGCGGCACTTCAGCGAGCTCGCTCCCGATGACATAGGCGCTGAGCACAAGGCCCCGCGCTTCGTCGAGATGTTGTTGTTCGTTCACGTGAAGCACGGCAAGCTCCTCTCCAACGGATACGGAATCGCCGATCTTGGCAAGGATTTGGATGCCGACAGCGGGGTCGATGCGATCTTCTTTGACAAACCGGCCTGCTCCGAGGAGAGACGCGGCTCGTCCGATGTCTAGAGCATTGAGCTTGGCAATGACTCCCGCTTGCGCTGCGCGGATGGGGAACGTCTTGGCTGCGGAGGGCAGCCTCTGTGGATCGTCCACCACCTTGGGATCGCCTCCTTGAAGCCGTACCAGTTCCTGGAATTTGTCGAGGGCTTCTCCTCCACTGAGCAGTGAATGAAGCCGGGCGATCGCAGCTTGACGCGATTGCGCCTCCCCGGCAGCGATGACGAGTTCCGCCCCGAGTTCGCAGCAAAGATCGGCAAGATCCTCCGGGCCCTTCCCGCGCAGCGTGTCAATCGCTTCGCGAACCTCAAGAGCGTTTCCGACCATCGATCCCAATGGCTCCGACATCCTCGTGATCAGAGCGGAGATCTTGCGGCCAAGTTGACTCCCGATGGACACCAACGTCCTCGCCAGCTTTCTCGAGTCCTCAAGCTCTCTCAGGAACGCGCCTTCTCCGGTCTTGACATCGATCACGATCCCCTTCGCGCCCCCGGCGATCTTCTTGGACATGATGGAAGCGACGATCAGTGGGAGCGAATCCACCGTGCAGGTGACATCACGCAGTTCGTACAACAGGCGATCCGCCGGCACCATATCTTCCGTGTGATCGGCAAGGGCGACTCCAAACCGTTCCACCTGGCCAAGGAACTCCTCGCGGGACAGGTCCGTGCGGAACCCGGGGATCGATTCCAGTTTGTCGATGGTGCCTCCGGTGTGACCCAGCGATCGTCCGGATAGCTTGGCCACCGTCAGACCGGCGGCGGCAAGGAGAGGGATCAAGACCAGCGTGGTTGTGTCCCCGACGCCGCCTGTGGAATGCTTATCAACGGGGAATCCCGGTGCGCCCGCCAGATCGAGCATCACGCCGGAATGAGCCATGACGTCGGTCAGGATCGCCGTCTCTTCATCGTTCATCGACCGGAAGTACACGGCCATCAGCCACGCCGCGATCTGATAATCGGGAATCTCGCCGGCCACATAGCGGCGAATGATGTACTCGATTTCCTCACGAGTGAGGGGGTCCCCGTTTCGTTTCTTTCGAATGAGATCGACTGTGTTCATGACCCGCAATTGTAGTTCGGATCGTTCTCATCGCCAATCAGCCATTGGCAGAGGAACGTCTTGGCGGCGGAGAACCCCAGCGCCCGGTACAGGTTTCTTGCGGCGCCGTTCCTTGGGCGCACCAGCAGGCGGATACCGGAAAGCCCCTTCTCTTTGGCAATTTCTTGTGCTCGATGAACAAGTGCTCGAGCGATACCGCGGCGCCGGAACGCCGGCAAGATCTGCAGCTCGTCCACGAATAGGAAGCCGCGGCGCCTGTCCAGCTTCGGAACCTGCACCGACACAAGGATCCCCGCCGGCTTGGAATCGGAGTCGGCAATGAGAATCAACGTGGATTCTCTTGAGATTGCCGCATCGTGAAGATCGCTTGGCGTTGACGATGCAGCGGATCTTCCTCCGAGAGCGCACATAAGCTGCGGATCGATGTCGCCGATTGTGTCGGCGCGGCGGATGGTCACGGCGTTGGTCATGGGCTCCATAGGGTATGAAATCACGGTCCATTGCGCGAATCGTCTCGCATTGCCGGAGGTCGATGTATAATCACCGCTGTCAAAGGGAGGTATGATGTCTGATTTTCCACGGTTTCTGTTTCGGGTGAAGGACCGCCAGATCGAAGACGAAGCGCGGCGGATGATGGATGTCTACGACATCGGAGACGTCGAAATCCGTCGCGATGACACGATTGCCGACGCGTGGCTCGAAGACTACAAGACGATGAAGACGACCTACGGTCTCGAAGAGATTCAAGCCTACCTCGATCAGCTCACGAAGTGATCCCGGCTCGGGGTCTTTGGATTGGGGGGAGACTACTCGAGATGCGCGCGCAGGCGGCCTGATACATAGTCCATGATCCACACCGTCGCGATGATCAACAGGATGAGCATTCCTGCCCGTTCCCAATCCCAGAGGCGCGTGTACTGAATCAACATCTGTCCGATTCCACCGCCCCCCAACGCGCCGATAATCGTGGCCATGCGCACGTTGATATCCCACCGGTACAGGGTAAAGGAGAGATACGGCGTGAGGATCTGCGGTACGATGCCATACTGGATCACCTGGGACTTCGAACCCCCTGTCGCTGTGATTGCCTCAACAGGACCGGGGTCGATTGATTCCAGCCGCTCCGAGTAGAGTTTGGTGAGATCTGCGATTGAGTGCAGGAACAGCGCGAGGACACCGGCAAACGCCGCCCGTCGCGGCGTGACAATCACGACGAAGATAATCGCCCACACAATCGGCTCAATCGATCGAATGACGCTTGTAGCCACGCGCAAGAAGGTGTAGACAACTCTGCCGAGTTTTCCGCGGAACAGATTGCGGGCAGCGAAGAAGCTCAGCGGTGCGGCGACGATCACGGCGAACAATGTCGCCATGAACGCCATAAAAATCGTCACCATCAGTAGCTCAAGACCCTCCGCGAACTCCGACCACTCCGGCGAGAAAAGCCCCCTCCATACCAGGGTGCTGTTCGAGGCCTCGGTGAAGAGCGTCTTGAGATTGATCTTCGTGATCGATACACCCGCGGCAAGAATCACCACGCACAGCAGCACCGTAGCCAGCCCGGACGACGTGCGATACCACGCCGTCTTCTTGACCTGCTCAGGGGATACGCCGACCAGCTGTGTGTGGGACAGCCGACCGTGAAGGCTGCGGGCGTCGCGGGAGACAAGCGGCCAGATGATCCCGATCAGCAGCGGGATGGAGATATGCCATGCCAACACGCGAAGGAAGCGGGGGACGATGACCGTGCGCCGAGGCCGATCCTGCGGATCGACAACGATGAGGCGTAGTCCGAGCGCCCTCATGCCCAAGGAGATGCCGAACGACTGCCAGACGACCGGGACTTCAACCACGATGACCAACAGCGCCCACCAAGGCATGACAAGGAAGCTGCCTTCTCCCCCCGTGATGACCCGCGTGAAGAAATACGTAGCGACGAGCAGCAGGAGAGCGGCGAAACCCGCATCCGTGAGGAATGCAAGAGATCGCGGTTTGACGGTATCCCAGGAAGCAAGCCAGCGCGGCTTGGGCTTGATGAAATCGGCGTAGTACTCTTTGTTGGCCATGGCTAGGTGATTTTCTCCCGCACGCGAGCACTGGTGTAGTCCATCAACCAAACCACCGCGACGATCAGGAGCACGGCGGTGCCCATCTCGCCCCAGCGTCCGTCGTTCTTGTAGTAGAACAGCATCCGGCCGATTCCGCCGGCGCCGACAAGGCCGATGACCGTAGACATCCGCACATTGATGTCCCAGCGATACAGTGTGAACGCTAGATAGGAAGGGATGATCTGCGGGATGACTCCGTACAGGACGACCTGCCAACGACGCGCGCCGGTGGCGGCGATCGCCTCCAGCGGTCCCGGGTCAATTGATTCCACTTGTTCGGAGTAAAGCTTCCCCAGCGCAGCGATCGTATGGACCGTCAAAGCGAGCATGCCGGCAAACGGTCCGAAGCCGACCCACACCCCGAAGATGATTCCCCAGATCAGGGTCTCCACAGAGCGCACGATGTTGAAGAAGCCGCGCATGATCGTGTAAATGGTCCAGCCGATCGGCCCGGTGGCCATGATGTTCCGGGCCCCGAGGAAACTCAATGGAAACGCGAACACGACGCCGGCGACCGTGGCCATAAGCGCCATGAAGACGGTCTCGAGGAGCGCCCCCAGCAGCGAAGTCTGCAGCACAGGTTCGGCAGCAACCAAGTGGCTGAGGTCCGGGCGTAGCAGCTCCTTCCAGATATACCCGGTCACGCCTGCGCGCTGGATCAGAGCTGCGATGCTGATCCGTGTCATCAGCCAGCCGACGTAGAGCGACATCCCGATCAGCAGGATTGTCATCCACCCGGAGGATGTTCGATACCACTTTGGATGCTGAAGATCTTCCAGATCGGCGGCACGGAAGACACTCGTTTTCGCGATGCGATCGACGAGGTTGTCGCGATCTCGCGAAACCATCCACACGTTCCGAAGCATGGCGCGAGCCGCTATGTAGGCCACTCCTCCCGCAGCGGCAAGAATCGCTGCGGCTGCGGCGAAGTGTCCCAATGTGGAGAGCCATCCCGAGATCGGCCACAGCATGGTTCCCGGAAACAGCGAAATGCCCGAACCATGACGAACGCCCAGGAACAACGTCGCCAGTCCTACAATCGGCGCTGCCGCCAAGGCGGAAACAGCGAACAGCCCGCACAGGGAAACAAGATCCAGTCCGAAACGTCGGATTCGCCTTCCTAGCGAGACATGCTGAGCATCCTTGGATCGAACTCTCAGGCCGAAGGCGCGGAATCCGAGCGAGATTCCGACATTCTCCCACAGCACGGCAAGAAGGAACGATCCGACGAACGCGGCCACCCAGGCGTAGAGCGGGAACGGAACTTGATAGGAGGGGCGAACGGTGACCAACTCACGATACCAGTGGTTGATCAGGTAGTAGACGCCGTAGGAAACGTAGAGCAGCGCCAACCAATCCACTGCCAACGCCATGAATCGACGCTTGGGAAAGCTCCTCACGTGCATCTAACGGATCTCCACTTCTTCAGCGTCTTCGCCGTAAATCTCCTTGAACCGAGCTTCGTCGATCTCGTTCGGCAACCCTTCGAAAACGATCTCCCCATCCTTGAGGGCGATGATCCGTGTGCCGTAACGGCGAGCGAGGGAGAGGAAATGCAGCGCGCAGATTACGGTGACTCCGTCGCTCTTGTTCATCTGCTCGAGGTATTGGAGAATAGAATTCGAGGTCGCCGGATCCAGAGCAGAGACCGGCTCATCAGCGAACAGCAACTCGGGATCCTGCATCAGCGCGCGAGCGATCCCCACACGTTGTTGCTGGCCTCCAGATAGCTGATCGGCGCGTGTGTACATCTTCTCGCGGAGTCCAACACGATCAAGACACGCCTCCGCCTTCTTGATGTCCTCGTGAGGAAACCGTCCGAGCAGCGTCCTCCATCGAGGAACGTATCCAAGGCGTCCTGCCAGCACGTTGGTCAACACGGAAGATCGTCGCACGAGATTGAACTGCTGGAACACCATTCCAATCTGACGGCGAATCCGCCGAAGCTCCGCAGAGCGGGCGCCCGTCACGTCGATGCCGTTGAGGTAGACCTTGCCTGATGTTGGTTCGATCAACCGATTGACACAGCGCAAGAACGTGGACTTCCCCGACCCCGACAGGCCGATTAGGATGAGAAATTCGCCGCGGTTCACCTCGAACGAGACATCGTTCAAGGCGCGAACTTCGCCGCGCTCATACACTTTGGTCAGATGCTCGATCTGCAGCTGTGGTTTGTCCATAAGTAGAAAGAAACGGCGAGGGGCGGTATTCCGCCCCTCGCCTGAAATTCCCTAGTCTCGGTCGGGGACTTCATAGCCCAACAGGACACGGTTGACGTCGTAGAAGTCATCCGTGATCGGGGCCATGTCGCTCCACTCGTAGAAATTGGGGTCGCTCCAGATCGCGAGCCCTTCCGGCGAATGGATATGATCCTGGAGCGCCTGGATCAGCGTCGCCTTCATTTCCGCCGGGAACCCTGCGGAGAACGCGATGCAGTCATTGGCCAACGGTCCGGCCACGGCGACAACTCCCACCTGTTCCCACACGTCGGGGTAGTCTCCCTCGACCGCTCGGCGAAGGTCAGCGCCTGCCCAGCGGATTTCTTCGCGAACAAGCGCGTTGTTGTAGCGATCCCACAGCATCAATTCCGGATCGTCGCCCCACTCCCAGCGGATTCCCATCGCTTTGAGGGCATCAGGTGCCTGAGTCGGGGAGCCATAGCCGGTGCAGAAGTCGCCTTGTCCCTGAAGAAGAGCGACCATCGACGCGGTATGGCCACTGCTCTCGACCGTTCCGCCGACGACGATGTTGTTCTCTTCAAACAAAACCATGGGCGTCTTGTATCCGGATCCCGAGAATGGATCGTTGTAGATCCACGTCTTGCCGTTCAGGTCCTGAAGCGTCTCGATGCCGCTGTCGCGCAGGGCATAGACGCTGCTGAAATAGTAGTTGTAGCCATCGCGCAAGGAAGCCAGCGCGACTTCGACCGCGCCGTCCGTCTCGGCATAGATCTCGATGTACTGGGTCGTTGTAGGAATACCGAAGACATCGCCCTCCGCCGTTCGGAACGCTTCGATGAACGCGCGGTAATCGGATGTCATCACGGCTTCGATGTACAGCCCCGTCAGATCATACATTGCGTCGGCGATTGCATCGCCGGCGGCCTGGACCACGGCAGCTTCCGTTGAGGGAACCAGCAGCAACGTGATCGGGTAATCCTGTGTGCCCAATTGCTGCGCAGATCCGATGATGCCGAATACCGCAACAGCAACCAGCGTCAGAGCCAACACTCTCCGCATCGTGCACCTCCTAGATGCAGTCACGCCCTCCATGAGCGACCCGATGAAGCAAAACGCAAGGTTCGCTCTCTTAGATCCTCATGGATCCATCATAGTCTCCGTGACAGTAGTGGTCAAGCTAGAGCTATTCTCGCTTATACGGCTCTCCGAGCGCTTTCGGGAAACGTACGCGTCCAATCGCCCCCGATACCACGAGCAACGTCACCACGTAGGGGAGCATTTGCAGGAACTCAGCCGGAATGGGGAACCCAGGAATCGTGTCCACCCACAGCCCAAGGCTGCGGAAGAAGCCGAACAGAAGGCCTCCGGCCAGAGCGAGAATCGGGTTCAGTCCGCTGAAGACAACGCACGCCAGCGCGATGAAGCCCCGCCCTGATGACATTCCCTTGGTCACGAAACCGAACCAAGCGACGCTCATGTAGGCTCCTCCCAGCCCAGCGAGTGCTCCCCCTACGGCCGACGCAAGGAGGCGAACGCGGTTGACGTTGATCCCTGCGACATCAGCCGATTCCGGCGCCTCCCCGACCGCCTTCAGGATGAGCCCGGCTCTCGTTCGTTTGAGGAACCAGTAGACGAAGAACGGAAGAACCAGCGCGATGATGATCACAGGGCTGAGCAAGCCGAAAGGCGTGTTGAATCGAAACAGCTGGAACTGCGCGGGAATCGAGAACGCGCCGGCATTGCTGCTGAAGCGGATCATCCCGAACTCGACGAAGCCGACCGCAAGCAGGTTGATCCCGATGCCCGCAACCATCTGCGTGCCTTTCCAGTAGGTACTCACCACGGAGAACAGCAGGCCGATCGCCGCTCCGACGCCCATCCCGATCAAGAG
>RXOA01000128.1 GCA_003979035.1 Candidatus Bipolaricaulota bacterium | reverse complement strand
TCGACCGCGGGATGTGGCCGATAGCAAGCGTGGACGCCTACGGAAACCGGGCCGTGATCACCGGAGCGAGCAGCTTCGAGATGGCTGAGCGGATCGGGAAAATGCTGAGCGCCGCCTCGTTCGAGCTGGTAGGAAACGCCGCGTTCCTCATGAACGGCAAGGCAATGAAGGAAACGGTCGTCCGGGGAACGCTGAGCAAGAGCTATGCGATCGGCAAGGCGATCCGTGAAGCCCGGGAGCAGGGGAAAGATCCGGTGGCTGCCGGATGTGAAGCAGCCGGAGGTGTCGTCCTGTTCAAGGGGAAGGTCTCATTGAAGAAGTGGGAAGACCGTGACGCCTACCTCTGGGGAGAGCACACCATCGCCGGTTCCGGGGATTTCGCAGGGCACACCTATAAGATCTGGTTCAAGAACGAGAACCACGTCACGTGGCTTGATGGTACGCCGCACGTCACCAGCCCGGATCTGGTGATTGTGGTTGAAGCCAAAACCGGAGAACCTCTTACCAACACCGTCATTGCCGAAGGGCAAGACGTTGCCGTGATTGGGATCGCAGCGGTCGAAGTGTTCACAACTCCAAAGGGAATCGACCTGCTCGGTCCGCGGCACTTCGACTTCGACATCGATCACAGACCGATCAAGGAAGTCCTCAAGTAGACTGCGGGGATGGTTGGAGCCGCTCGGGGCGGATTTGCGGCCCGGGCGGCGGTCCATCCTGTCAGCAAGAGCCACGGCGCTTTGCGACTGCGCTTCAACTCGTCAAGCGTCGGCACAACCTGAAGGAGCAACCTGGCATGAACAGCCTCGACTTCGACGCGCCACTACTGGAAACCATCTTCCAGCGACGGACCAAACGCTTCCCCGTCGGAGGTGAGCTTCGCTCCAAACGGGGACGCTTGGCGTTCTCATCGGAGGGAGCTCCGTACAGCTTAAGTGAAGAGGAGACCGCGCTGCTCTGCTTCTCCGCAACCGGCACCACCGGTGCCAGTGTTGAAGAGATCCGTCACCTCATGGGCCATCTGACCGTCACGGGTCGTACAGTCGGCAGCCCTTGCGCCTCCGTCCCCATGCAGTTGCTGTTTACCGACGACGCAGGAACGTACTACTACCGCAGTGCTCCGCTCGAGGACGCGATTCCGGGAAGACGTGTCCGGATAGCCTGTCCCGACGATCGACGCTTGATCCTCGACGACTTCCGTCGGCACACGATCAAGCTGTCCGATGGCCGACTCGACATACCACGCAGTGCAATCGGTGCAGCATTCGAGAGCTTGGTGAACCTCCCTGGAACCACGTTGTTCTTCCCCATCTCGGACACAACGCAGGAGTACATCAACCTTCTCATGACAGGCCTTGCACAGTTCAAGTGGCAGCTGTGGGACGAGGTCCGTGATTGCCCCGCCGGCGTGGGGTCGTGGATCCGGGATGGCACGCTCGACGGCCCCCGTATGACCATCTACCAGTACGATCAGATGCTCCCGTGGCTCTGCAATCTTGAGGCGGGTATGGCCTTTCAGAACAGCTCTCTCGTCGCCACTGCCTTGGGACTGGGGGCTTTCCTGATGCACACGATCGATCTACCAACCGTCATGCGGTGTATCGGCATGAGATTCGAACCGGTTGACTCGGCAGCGTTTCCTCAAGCAGCAGAGAATCCCGTCGGAATCGACGGCTTGCTCGAAGGCCATTGCCCCCCCTATATGACCGTGGATGAAGCCGTGGACACGATTGCCCAACGCAAGTGGGGGGACACCGGGATCTATGGGAGAAACGGATATGATCTTCTGCGCCCCGCGTTCTATGACGAGATCGTTGAAATGACGAGGAGCTTCTGCAACTACGTGTTCAGCACCTACGGACGGCTGCCCAAGTACACCGATGCGATGTTCATTCCGGCGCTGTTCCAGATTCACCATTTGGAGGCCCCGTTCTACGAGAAACACTTCCCCGAGTATGTCACACCCCAAGAACGGGATCACAAGATGAACTGGCACGCTACGTAAAGAGATGGAAAGGATGCAAGATGTGGATTGAGACGTTCTGCGAAATGGTTCGCGTGGACAGCGAATCGGGTGACGAGGCGCGATTCATCGAACACCTTCGGACCATCCTGCAACGCGAGCTGGGACATGCATCCGAGGTCGACGCGTATGGCAATCTAATCTGCCGTATTCCAGCGAAGAACAGCGAGGCCGATCCGGTCCTCCTTGCTGCACACGCAGATACAGTCAGCCCGGGCAAAGGCATCGAACCAATCATCGAAAATGGGATCATACGATCTGCCGGTGACACGATTCTCGGTGCCGACGACAAAGCGGGAATCGCCGAAATCATCCACGCTCTTCAGAAGGTTGAGCGTCACCCTCCCGTCGAAATCGTCGTCGTTCGCAACGAGGAGATCGGCTTCTTCGGTTCCAAGAATCTCGACGTCTCACTCGTGACGGCAAAGCGCGGGATCCTGATGGATTCGGACGTGCTCGATGCCGTCGTCATCGGCGGTCCTTCCCACTTCCTCCTGGACATTACGGTCCATGGGCGTGCCGCCCATGCAGGGATGGAACCGGAGAAGGGAATTTCCGCCATCCGTACTGCGGCCCTGGCCATTGCGGAGTTCCCCGAAGGCCGTGTGGATGAAGAGACAACGGCGAACGTCGGCACCATTCACGGCGGGATCATCCGGAACGGGATCCCCGACACGGTTGAGCTCAAAGCCGAATGCCGAAGCCTGGATGACAACAAGGCCCAGGCGCTGTGCGAGCAGATGGAAAGGGCCTTCAGGAAAGCGGCGTCTGATCGAGATGCCAGCGTCGAAATCCGTACACAGAAAGCATCACGTGCGTATCGCTTGAGCGAGACGCAACCCATGGTTCAGACGGCGTTGCGTGCCATTGCATCGGTCGGGTTGGCGGCACGTACGAACGTGATCACCGGCGGCACGGATGCGTCGGTCTACAACAACAAGGGAATCGAGACCGTGGTCATGGGTATTGGCGCACGGAATGAGCACTCGACCCAGGAATCAATCGCCATCTCGGACATGGAAAAGGCAACCGACATCCTGTGCTCCATGCTTCGAGAACTTTCATAGCGATACCGGGAGGTACCATGCCGAGCAAAGCGGACCTGGAACTGTTCAAAGCTGCATTCAAGACCGTCAAGGATCTTGTGCGGGTCAGGCCTGGTGAGAATCTTCTCATCACGATCGACTCCATCAGTGACTTTCGAGTCGCGGAGGAGATGGCAAAGGCGGGCGAAGCGCTCGGAGCCAAGGTCATGGTGGCTTGGCACTCGACCCCAAAGGGGTACGGGATGGCTGCCGACCCTTACCTTCCGGCGCCGCTGGTCGCCGCCTGCCCGGAAGCCGATGCATGGATTGAGCTCAACAACCAATGGCTTCTGTACGGAACTCCGTGGGAACGTGCCGTCACCAACGGCCGGACACGGAACCTCATGCTTGGGGGGCTCTCCACGGAGCAGTTGATTCGGTGCATCGGCGAGGTCGATATCGACGCACAAATCGCTTTCCAGAACAAGGTCGTAGAGATCACGCGGAGCGCAAAGAAGATGACGATGAAGAACCATGCTGGAACGAATCTCGTCTTTGAGAACGATCCGAGTCGCCCGATTGCGAACGAACTGCTCGCCGATCAACCAGGCGGCCATTTCCTGACCGGTCAAATCGGCTGGGCACCCAAAGAAGACACCATCCAGGGAGTCCTTGTGTTTGACGGCGCCATCTCCGGCGGCGGAGAAGCGGAGATCGGGATCGTGTCCGAGCCCGTGACCTACGAGATCGAGAACGGGAGGATTCGAAAGATTCTAGGTGGCAAGGAGGCAGACATTGTCCGGCGCTGGTTTGAGAAGCTGGACGATCCGGGGATGTACCTTGCCGCCCACACGTGCTACGGGTTCAACCCCAACGCCAAGCTCGGATACGCAACCACCGAAGACGAACGCGTGTGGGGATGTACCGAGTGGGGATTCGGATACCAGGGACCAATGTACTCCGGTGGAGCGCCTCGGGTCGCAGCGTCGCACATCGACGGCATTTGCCTTGATACATCGGTGACTTGCGATGGTGTTGCCGTCACTGAGTTCGGGAAGGTCGTCCATCCCGAGCTGGTTGAGCTTGCGCGCGCCTGCGGCCACTGAGCGCCGGCGTGATTCCGGGAGAGGGCCGTCCATACGGCCCTCTTTAGAATGCTGGAGGGAAGGGAAGGCGATGAATGGAACGTGTGTGAACTTGGTCGCAGATCCGTACCCCCCCTACCAGTTCCGGGAAGACGACACGATCATGGGAATCGACTATGAAACGGTCTCTCGGATCTTCCATGCGATGCAAATGGATCTTCACGTAGACCTATGCCCATGGGACGAATGCCTGCACCGCGTTGACGTAGGTGACGCGGACGGCGTCTTCCAGATCACCAAGACCAGAGCGCGCGAGTCTCGCTTTCTGTTCTCCGACCTGCTCCGGGAAGAGGAGACAGCTCTGTTCTCGAAGCGCCCGCTTCCTCCGACAAGCTCGCTTTGTGAGATCTTGCCAAACGGGCGGCATCTCCTCGGGGTTCTTGAAGGCTACAGCTACAACGATGAGATTGATCGTCTCCCTGCGGAGAGCAAGCTGGTGGTGCCTGATCAGGAGGCGTTGCTTGACGCACTGTGCCAAGGGCGATGCCACGCAATCCTCATGGATGCAGGTGTTGCGGACTACCTCTGTGCCAAGCAACGAATCACCGGGCTTCACAAAGCCGATGGATTCGGAGTTCGCCGCGAACTGTACGTTGCGTTCAATCGCAACCGTGTGGAGATCCAGCATACGTTCAATCAAGGACTCCATCACTGGCGGGGTTCGTCACAACCTCGCGCGCGGAACTGACATGCCACCACGTACGAAGCGGGGTGACGTTGTGTGCGGAATACGGCAAGATTAGGACGTGATGAACCATCGGCACATCGGGGTCCTCTGTGGAGGAGATTCCCCGGAGCGCGAGATCTCGCTTCGATCGGGTCGCGCCGCACATGCGGCGCTTGTCCGGCGTGGGCACAACGCTCGCCTGATCGAGCTTCCCGACCTCGATGCGTTCGTGCAGGCGATGCGCGGCATCGACGTCGCGTTCAACTGTCTCCACGGAGGCTCAGGGGAGAACGGAACGATCGCGTTGGCGCTGGAGGTTCTTTGCATTCCCTACATCGGGTCCGGCCCGACGGCAAGCTATCTTGCCATGAACAAGGCCCTTTCCAGACGGCGTTTCGCCACCCACGGAATCAGGATTCCGCCGGGATTTGCTTCTGATCCGACCATCGCGAGCATCCATGCCATCCCCAGGCGGATCGAGGAAGACCCGACATTGACGTTTCCGCTCGTCGTCAAGCCGATCGACGGCGGATCAAGCCTGGATGTGTCACTATGCGAGACCATGTCCGCGGTCGAAGACCGCGTACGAGAGCTTGTCGATCGGCACCGTTCGGCATTGGTCGAGAAGTTCATCCCCGGGCACGAGATTACGGTGGGAATCCTTGAGACAGCCGGTACACCACAAGCACTGCCGGTCATCGAGATCCGCGGACCGTCGGCGATCTTCGACTACGACACCAAGTACATCCCCGGTCGCGGAGAGTTCATCGTGCCCGCACCGATCCCGGCGGAGGCTGCGGAAGCGTCTCAGCAAGCGGCACGACGGGCGCACAAAGCCCTGGGCTGCAGAGGCTTCTCCCGCGTCGATCTACGACTCGGGGACGACGGTTTGCCCTACGT
>RXOA01000127.1 GCA_003979035.1 Candidatus Bipolaricaulota bacterium | reverse complement strand
GTCTTGTGAAGGTTGAAATGAAAGATGTCGGCTCCCATGTCCCCGGGGCGAGCGCGACCGATGTACGAGTTCAGGTTGGCGCCGTCGAAGTAACAGAGGCCACCGGCTTCATGAACTCGTGCAGTGATGTCTCCGATCCGCGGCTCGAACAGGCCCAACGTATTGGGAACCGTCAGCATGATCCCTGCCGTGTGGTCATCCAATGCAGATGACAGTGCATCGAGGTCGACCGTGCCATCGGGGAGGGACGTCAATTCGAGGACTTTGAATCCTGCGAGCGCGGCCGATGCTGGATTGGTTCCATGCGCCGAATCGGTCAGGATGATCGTGTCTCGACCGTTTTCCGCTCGGGATTCGAAGAACCGCTTGATGAGAAACATCCCGGTAAGCTCTCCGTGTGCCCCGGCGGAAGGCTGCAGCGTGACCGCCGACATGCCGGCGATTCCCGCAAGTAGTTCGGACATGCGGTGGAGCGCGGCGAGCGTGCCCTGTGCAAGGTCGGGTGGGGTTCCGGGGTGGACGGATGCGAATTCCGGCATGCCCACAAGTTGCTCGTGCAGCTTCGGGTTGTACTTCATCGTGCAGCTTCCCAAGGGATAGAGCCCATCATCCACACCGTAGTTCATTCGGTAGAGACGAGTGTAATGCCTTGCGATCTGCGGCTCAGCAAGGGTGGGGATCCGAGGCGATCGGCTTCGGGCAAGGCCGGGATCCAGATCGGGGATGCCGCTTTCCTGCTCGTGATTCCGATCGGTAGGACACAAGGATGGAAGGTCGAAGATGGTAGTCATCAGGCTTGCGCCTCCTCGAACGCGCGGACGAACTGCTCCAGTTCCTCA
Organism: Candidatus Bipolaricaulota bacterium; assembly: GCA_003979035.1. Taxonomy (GTDB): domain Bacteria; phylum Bipolaricaulota; class Bipolaricaulia; order UBA7950; family UBA9294; genus RXOA01. The sequence continues at coordinate 2,382 of RXOA01000127.1, read as the reverse complement.
TCCGTCCGTTTCTCCGTAACAGCGATGCGTACGGCGCCGTCGGCGCCAATTGAGCGGAGCTCATCCGGGTTGTCGATCAGGAAACCGCTCTCCTCGAGTGCGAGGCGGATTCGAGATGGATCTCCGGACACGGCGACCGTGAATTCGTTGAAGAACGGCGTCGGGAACAGACGAGCGACTCCTGGGATCAGCTCCAATCTTCGACATAGGTCATGGGCGCGCTGCGCATTGAGCGATGCCAATTCAGCAAGGCCGACCGCTCCCAGGCTGGCCACGTAGATGGTGGCGGCAAGGGCGCAGAGAGCCGAGTTTGTGCAGATATTCGATGTCGCCCGTTGCCGGCGAATGTGCTGTTCCCGTGTTTGTGCGGTCATCGTGTATCCGACACGGCCGTCGACGTCCAACGTCCGGCCGGCGATCCGTCCGGGCATCTGGCGGATGTACCGTTCTTGTGTTGCGAACAAGCCCAGCAGCGGTCCGCCGTATGAAGCGGCGAGGCCGAGCGGTTGACCTTCGCCAACCACGATGTCGGCGCCGATGGCGGCCGGCGGTTCGAGAATCGCCAGCGAGAGAGGGTTCACCGACACAATGAGGAGTGCATCATCGAGCGCGTTCTTCACTTCCCGAAGATCCTCGATCACGCCCAGCGCATTTGGAGACTGAACAATGAGCGCCGCCAGCGACTCCGGCAGATGTTCGAATGATGTGCGTCCGTCTGATGCGATCGGAAGCTCGACAAGTTCGATGTCCGCTGCCCACGCATAGGTTCGAAGGACGCGCGCCGCACCGGCGAACAAGGCACGCGATACGGCGATGCGCTTGCGACGGCGGATCCGAGTTGCCATCAGCGCCGCTTCGGCGAGTGCCGTTGCGCCGTCATACAGGGAGGCATTGGCGATCTCCATCCCCGTGAGTTCGCAGATCATCGTTTGGAACTCGAACATCGCAGTCAGGGTTCCCTGGCTGATCTCCGGTTGATAGGGCGTGTATGCCGTGGCGAACTCGCTTCGGGAAAGGATGTAGGGAACGATGGCGGGGATGTAGTGGTCATAGATCCCTCCCCCCTGGAACGATGAAAAAGATCGTGTCGAGCTGTTCTTGCTGGCGAGCCGCGAGAACTCGGAAGCGACCTCTTGTTCCGAGAGAGGCTTCAGGTCGAGCAACTCGTTCCGCTCAAGAATCTCCGCCGGGATGTCGGCGAAGAGCTCATCAAGGGAAGACATGCCGATTGCTGAAAGCATCTGCTTGCGATCGGCGTCGTTTGTGGGAATGTAGCGCATGTAACGTGCTCCTACTCGTCGGAGAGGTCCTCATAGGCGGCAGCATCCATCAATTCGTCAAGCTGCTTTGCATCGGCGAACTCAATCACGGCGATCCACCCGGCGCCGTGGGGATCCTTGTTGATCGTGTCCGGCGCGGTCTCAAGGTCGGAATTCACGTCGACGACGACTCCCGCGATGGGAGCGAAGACATCTCCTACGGCCTTGACACTCTCGACAGTTCCGAGCGCGTCTCCGGCGGCAAGCTTGGTGCCGACGCTCGGCAGCTCGACAAACACGATGTCGCCCAGCTTGGCTTGTGCGTGATCGGTGATGCCGATCTTGGCCTTGTTGCCCTCGACATGGAGCCACTCATGGTCTCTCGTATAGCGGTACTCTTTGGGGTAGGTCATTGTTCCTCCTGAACCGAATTGGGATACCGTTGGCGATTTCGACACCCCGGAGATTCGTGCGGATTATACGTCGCTCCCACAGCGGGACCAAGTCCTCGTCCGGTAGCTAGAGCTCCGCGGGATCACTCTTCTTCGACGAATCCCACGCTTGCGGATAGAAGCTGGCGTAGGCGCGATGGAACGTGATCGGAACGGTTCCCAGTGGGCCGTTCCTTTGCTTCGCGATGATCAGTTCGCTGTCGGCGGAGGCTCCCTGTGCGGCGATCGTGCTCTCGTCGCCTGGCTGATCGTAGTAGTCCTTGCGATAAATGAACGCGACGATGTCGGCATCCTGCTCAATGGCGCCGCTCTCGCGGAGGTCGGCAAGCTGAGGGCGCTTCGATTCTCGTCTCTCAACCGCGCGGTTGAGCTGTGAGACCGCGATCACCGGGATGTTCAATTCGCGGGCAAGCTTCTTCAACGAGCGTGAGATATGGGCGATCTCCTGTTCTCGGACATCCGTTCGAATCGATCCTTCGACAAGCTGGAGGTAGTCCACAATGACCATGTCAAGTCCGTGTGCGGCATGCATTCTTCTGGCCTTGGCGCGGATCTCGAAAATGGAGATGCCGGGCGTCTCGTCGATGAGGACGTTGGCTTGTTGCAGTTTGCTCGCGGCCATGGCAAGATCCCGCCATTTCGCGCTGGGTACGTAACCGCCGCGAAGGCGG
>RXOA01000126.1 GCA_003979035.1 Candidatus Bipolaricaulota bacterium | reverse complement strand
TGCCCTCGCCATCGAGGAGACCACGAATGGATTCTTGCGCTATGCGGACCTGCAGCGATATCAGGCAGTCATTCGCGACCCCGTGATCAGCGAATACCGGGGGTACGAAGTGATCGGAACCCCACCGAATGTCGCCGGCATCACAGTGGCCGAAGCCCTCAACATCCTCGACAACTTCGACCTGTCCCCGTTCACTTGGGACAACACAACCGCGATCCATATCATTGCCGAAGCGCTGAAGCTGGCATCGGCCGATCGATTGCCGTATGTCGGAGATCCCGATTTCTACGATGTCCCGTTGGAGGGACTGCTTTCGGAGGAGTACGCGGCTGCGCGAGCGTCGCTGATCAGCCTTGACAGCGCGATCATGCCAACCAACTCCACCCCGATAGGCGATCCATACCTGTACATGGCCGTCGGTGAACCGGTCGCCGTGGAAGATGAAGTCTACTCGCCGTCAACCACGCAGCTCAGCATCCTTGACCGCGATGGCAATGCGGTCAGCATTACGCAGACCCTTTCAAGCTTCTGGGGATCCCGTTTGATGGTTCCCGGGTACGGATTCTTCATCAACGATGAGCTCCACAACTTCAATGACTACAACCCGGACAATCTTGCCGACGTCAACGTTCACCAGCCGTTCAAGCGGCCGCGCACGGTGATTGCACCGACCATCGTCCGCGACCCGGCAGGCGAGGTGTTCATGGTTGTCGGAACGCCTGGAGCTGGATATATTCCGTCCTCGGTTGTGGAAACAATCGTCAACGTTATCGATTTCGGGATGACGCTTGAAGACGCAATCCAGACGCCGAAATTCTGCAGCCGGGTATCGTATAGGGAGCTGCGGATGGAGGGAGGATATCCCCAGGACACATTGGATGCCCTCGCCGCCTTGGGACACACCGTCAAGGCTGATTACGGCCAACTCGTTTCGTCGTTTGGCGGCATCAACGCCATCCTCGTCGAGGACGGAGTGATGACGGGCGTGGGGTCGTTCCGCCGCGATGGTGGCGCAGCGGGCCCCTAATCCATTAGCATGCATGCACCCGGTGCTCGATCATTGCCCGCACCGGGTGCCGTTTCTTCGAAAGGGAGACAACATGAAACGTAGACTGGGATGGATGCTGATTGTCTTGCTCTTCGTGAGCGCAGGGGCCGCGGTTGGTCAAGAAGCGGAGGAGGCGGCTGCGCCGGAGACATTCGCTGCTCCCGTCGTGATCGTCTCGGTCGGACAGAGCGCCGGAGCACAGCAGGCCAGGGTTCTCGCTATCCGGGCGGGACTGGACTACGTGTTCGAGCAGCGGCCCGAGTTTTCGATTCTAGAAGGAAGTCAAACGCTGATTCTGGTCATGGGAGCAAGCAGCAAGGGACTCGGTGCAGCCGGTGTCGATATTGACGGCGAGATTGCTTGGGCCATCGATATGGTTGCCAGAGCTCGCGAGCTGGAGATGAAGGTCATCGCGATGCACATCGAGGGGGGAGCGCGCCGTGGTTCGACAAGCGATCAGATCATCCATGCCATCGCACCTCTCGCTGATTACATCGTCGTCAAGGGGGCAACACCGGGTGTCGAATGGGTCGAATCCGAAGAAGCCGACGCCAACGCCGATGGCTTGTTTTCGACGATTGCGGCCGAGAACGAGATCGGAATCACGTACATCGCGAAGACTTTGGATGGCGTCGAGGTCCTGATGGATCTCTTCGAGATCGAACCCACCGAATAGGGCACCAAGAAGGGGCATTCCATGGCACGCCGACAAACTCGACTTCCTGTTGTCTTCCTTCTGATGCTTGCTTCCTTGGCGGTGCTCGGGGTCGCCGATGAGCCGCTATCACACGATATCCGGCCCGGATATGGCGTCACGGATGTCCGCTGGTTGAGCGACTACTTCCAGCCGCTACGAGACACTGCCGGAGACACGCCGGTCTACATCCTGGAAGGCGAGCAGTCCGGCGGCGTGTTCCTTCTTCTTGGCGGGACCCATGCCAACGAGATCGCGGGAATCATGGCCGCAACGCTGGTTGTTGAGCGCGGTGTGGTCATGCGGGGGACGGTCATCGTCATCCCTCACGCCAACAACAGCGCCGCCAAACAGAATTCCGGCACGTACAACGCGAACACGCCTCAGTGGTTCGAACTCACCACCGCAAGGGGCGAAGTGCGCAGGTTTCACTATGGCGATCGCCGGACACAGCCCGAAGACCAGCAGCCGGATCCGGATACATTCGTCCACTTTCCATCCGGGATCGAGTTCGCGGGGGACGAGGCAAGGAACCTGAACCGCAACCACCCTGGCAAGCCTGATGGCACGTTGACGCAGCAAATCAGCTACGCCTTGTTCCAACTCGCGGAGTCAGAGAATGTCGATATCGTGGTCGACATGCACGAGTCATCGCTGACGAGCAGTCTGGCGTACACGTTGGTGTGCCACCCGCGCGCCTTGGTGGTCGGTGCGTTTGCGATTCTCGATCTGGAGTTGGGAGGGATTTCCCTCAAACAGGAAGAGTCGCGTCAGGAGTACTACGGGCTCAGCCATCGCGAATTCGGTGATCGGACAGACGCCCTTGCTTTTCTGATCGAATCGCCGAACCCCGGTCAGGAGGGGGGCGAACAGGCTCCCGATGTGATCAACGATCCGCGCGCTCCGTTGTCGACCCGCGTGCACCTTCAACTGACGACCGTTCAGGCGATCTTATCCAATCACGGATTGTTGGAAGGAAGCGGAGATTCAATCGCCCTTTCTTTTCCATTTGACCTTGAGGAACTCGTCGGGGCCGATCTCGGAGCGTACCTGAGGTGAGCGCCGTCCCCATCGAGCTCTGGGTGTTCGTGGCGATGGTCGGCGGGTTTGCCCTCGCGACGTTTGCCGCCAAACTTCCGGTGTCCGTCTCGTTGGCGGCGGCCGCCATTCTCGGGGCGCTTGTCGCCGGAAGCGGTTTCCCGCTTCGCCAGTTCGTCGAGGGGACGATGGGGTACCTGGACACGCTGCTGATCATCGCCACGGCGATGATCTTCATGCGCATGATCCAGGCATCGGGGCTGCTCGACACGATAGCTCACCACATCGTCGTCGCGTTTCGAAACCGCCCGGCGACGCTGCTCGTGCTCATGATGCTGTTTGCGATGTCCGCGGGAATGATCACCGGCTCGTCAACCGCAGCTGTCTTGACCACGGGCGCAATCGCCGCACCGGTGTTCATGTCGATTGGAATCACCCGCGAGCGAACAGGAGCGATTATCGCCATGGCCGGGATCCTGGGAATGATTGCACCGCCGGTCAATATCCCGGTGATGATCATCGGCGGCGGTGTGGACATGCCGTACATTGGCTTCGGCCTTCCACTGCTTGCTTTGACGATGCCTTTGGCGATTGTGATCGTTCTCGCACTCGGATTCGGGTCGGCACGGCGGGCGACCATTGACATCGACGCTCTCCCCCCCTCGTACCACAGCCGGTATGGGTGGAAGCTGTATCTCCCGTTGATTCTGCTTGTGCTGCTGATCGGTGCCGAACGCGCGTTTCCGCTGTTCTTTCCGTCGCTGGGCATGCCGCTTGTGTTCACGATCTGCGCCCTGATCACGCCGTTCACCGGTCGACGTCTGCGTCCGCTTGTGGTTTCCAGAGACGCGGTAAAGGCCGCCCTCCCGGTGATGGGAATCCTCGCCGGCGTGGGGATGTTTCTTCAGATCATGGCGCTGACCGGAGCGCGCGGATTCATTGTCTCGCTACTCACAGGGCTTCCTACCGGGTGGCTGTATCTGAGCATCGCCGTGAGCATGCCGCTGTTCGGCGCCGTCTCGGCATACGGATCGGCTTCGATCCTCGGAGTCCCGTTCGTGCTGTCGCTGCTCGGCACCAGTGAGATCATCGTCGCCTCGTCGCTGTCGTTGGTTGCCGCAATGGGAGATCTGATGCCGCCGACGGCACTCGCCGGGTTGTTCGCCGCCAAAGTGGTCGGGCAACCCAACTATGTTCGCGTCCTCAAGCATTGTCTCGCCCCCGCGGCACTGACGATCGCGGTCAGCATCGGGTACATTGCCACGGCGAATTTCTGGGATCGCCTGCTCGGCACCGAGAGCACAGGCTTGTGGATCGGAGTGATCGCCGGATTCATCGCCGCGGTCGTTGCTGTCGTGCTGGTTCTTGATCGATGGGCGCATCGCGGCCGGAATCAGGAGGTGGCGTCGTGACCTTTCTGTACCAAGCCATCACCGCAGGAGTGATCGCCTTTGCCGTATGGAATCTGTTTCGGGAACGTCGACTTGCGGAACAGATGGGGATCGCCCTGGTGCTGATTCCTCTTCTGTTGAGGGTGTTGATGATCAAGTGAGCGCCAAGGGCAAGACCAGGATCGGGACCAGGACCGGCCTCAAGGACAACGCGAATGAGAAGATGACGTCCCCGCCCCCAACTGAAAAGAACGACGGCAAAGGTAGATCTTGGATCGCCGCGGGCGTGCTGATCGCCGTCGTTGCCGCCGCCGTCGCGATCTCGGCGCGCGAGTTTGTCGCCATGTGGGAAGATCCGCCGATCTACCCGGGACCTGGGATCACGGAGCAGTTCATGCTGAGCAGCATCGCGCCGGAGTTGGCGGGATCGGCCGCAGACACAGAAGTTTACGTCCTTGATGGCGACTCCCCCGGCGGAACGCTCCTGATTCTCGGAGGAACACATCCCAACGAACCGGCTTCTTCGCTGACCGCGATCACGATCATCGAGAACGCGGTCGTCAACGAAGGGCGGTTGCTGGTGATCCCGCGGGCGAACCACAGTGCATTCACATGCACCGATCCGCAGGAAGGCGCACCGCAAACCTATGTCATCGAGACCCCTGGGGGGGATCGCCTGTTCCGGTATGGAAGCCGAGCGACCAATCCGATCGATCAATGGCCCGATCCCGTGATCTATGTGGGATCTTCCGGTCAAGCGCTGGCCGGAGCCGAAGTGCGGAATCTGAATCGTTCCTACCCCGGAGATTCCGGCGGATACTTGACCGAGAAGCTCGCGGCTGCGATTCTCGATTTGATTCGGACAGAGAACGTTGATCTTGCCATCGACTTGCACGAGGCGTCTCCTGAGTATCCGGTGATCAACGCAATCGTCGCCCACGAGAACGCGTTGCCGCTCGCCGTAGAAGCGGCGCTGTTCTTGGAATTCGAGGGCATTCAAATCGGCGTAGAGGCCTCGCCGATCAATCTGCGCGGCCTGAGTCATCGTGAATGGGGAGACGCCACCGACACGCTCGCCCTGCTGATTGAAAGCACCAATCCGGCCCAAGGACGCCTCCGCGGAGCGATCAACTCGGAGTTGATCCTCGAAGGCGCCGATCCCTACTATATCCGCGCCGCGGGGCAGGGACTCCTCTACGTCCCGTTTAGCGATGCGGGACACCCGATCGAAGAGCGCGTCGGACGCCATCTCGATACGATCGCCATGTTGACGGAAATCTACAGCTCCCAGCACGGCGATCAACCCATTCGGATCTCGGGACTTCCGACCCTCTCCGACCTGTCGGTACGGGGGCTCGGAACGTATCTTGATCCTTCCATCCGAGAGACGGATCATTCCCCGCCGTAGCACCCGGATCGGGACCGTGGTGTCTCCCGAGCAAGATCGAGGAATCGCGGTGTTCGCCTTGAGTCCCTTGCATCGACCATCCGATCCGAAAGGCACCGCAACGAAGGCCACCGCTACCGGCGGCCGAATGGGCCAGATATAATGACGCGCAAAGAAGCGACAAGAGGTGAGCGCAATGGTGGAAACGGGAACACTTCGTGTGAAGAGCGGCTTGGCTGAGATGCTGAAGGGCGGAGTGATTATGGATGTCACCACCGCCGAACAAGCGCGGATTGCCGAGGAGGCGGGGGCCGTAGCTGTGATGGCGCTGGAACGCGTTCCTGCGGACATCCGCGCCCAAGGTGGCGTTGCACGCATGGCCGATCCGACAAAGATCAGCGAAATCATGGAATCGGTCACTATTCCGGTGATGGCCAAGGTTCGTATCGGACATTTCGTCGAGGCCCAGATCCTGCAGGCGCTCGAGGTCGACTACATCGATGAATCGGAAGTGCTGACGCCGGCCGATCCGACGTACCACATCAACAAGTGGGCGTTCGCGGTTCCCTTCGTCTGTGGAGCGAGGAACCTTGGAGAAGCGTGCCGAAGGATCGCTGAGGGTGCGGCGATGATCCGCACCAAAGGGGAACCGGGAACCGGCAACGTGATTGAGGCCGTCCGCCACATGCGGCTGATGAACGAGCAAATCCGCCGCGTGTTGAACGCCGAGGAGGAAGAGGTTGTCTCTCTTTCCAAGGAGTTCGGTGCCCCTCTGTATGTTCTACGGGCCATCCGCGACAAGGGACGACTGCCGATGGTGAACTTCGCCGCGGGAGGAATTGCCACACCGGCGGACGCAGCAATGATGATGCAGTTGGGATGCGATGGCGTTTTTGTCGGAAGCGGAATCTTCAAGTCGACCGATCCCGCAAAACGCGCGCAGGCGATTGTCCAGGCGACAACTCACTTCATGGATGCCGCTCGATTGGCCGTCATTTCCCGAGACCTCGGCGAAGCCATGGAGGGAATGATCATCGAGGAGATCCCCCCGCACGAGATGATGCAGACACGCTGATGATCATCGGAATTCTAGACCTGCAGGGAGCCGTACGCGAGCATCGAACAAGCCTCGAACGGCTCGGGGTGGCCGTTCGAGCGGTCAAGGACGTGTCGGATCTTGATGGATTGTCAGGAATCGTGTTCCCCGGCGGCGAATCGACCGCCATGCAACGGCTCGCTGCGGGATCGCTGCGGGATCGTCTGCGAGAACTTGCGCACAACGGGTTCCCAATGTTCGGAACATGCGCCGGAATGATCCTTCTTGCCAACACCGTCGACGGGAAGGCGACACCCCACCTCGGTGGAATGGATATCGCGGTCGCCCGCAATGCTTCGGGACGCCAAGTGCACAGCTTTGAGACCACACTAGCCGTCAAGGGAATCGGGCCGGACGTGCCGGCCGTGTTCATCCGCGCTCCGTATATCGTGCGGATCGGACCGGATGTCGACGCGCTCGCGGAGTACAACGAAACCATCGTGATGGCCCGACAGGGTCAGCTGCTTGTCGCGAGCTTTCATCCGGAATTAACGGAAGACGTCCGGATCCACCGCATGTTCGTCGACATCGCACGCCAACACCGCCATCAGAACGAAATTCAGCAAAAGCAGGAGGCAACACAATTATGAACGTAGCAATCAACGGGTTCGGACGCATCGGAAGAGCCCTGTTCCGCCTCGGATTCGGCGAGGCATCGTTCAACATCGTCGCGATCAACGACCCGTTCATCTCGCCGAATGTTGCTCGGTATCTCCTGAGCCGAGACTCGGTGTACGGACGGTACGGCAAGACCGTCGAGGCCACGGAGAACGCCCTGATGGTCGACGGAGTGACCGTACCAATGTTTGCGGAGCGAGACCCGTCGGCGCTCCCATGGGGCAAGATGAACATCGATCTTGTCATCGAGTCTACGGGGGTCTTTCGCGCACTGACCGGCCCCAAGGGTTGTTTGCAGCACATCGACGCCGGCGCGAAGCGCGTGCTGCTTTCCGTTCCTCCCGCGGGGGACGGCGCCGGAGAGATCCCGCAGATCGTGTTCGGCGTCAACCATCAAGACATCGACCTCGCATCATCGGTGGTGCTGTCGGCCGCGTCCTGCACAACCAATTCGCTGGTGCCTGTCGCGCATGTTCTTGAGACCCAGTTCGGCATCAAACATGCGTTTCTCAGCACGATTCATGGCTATACGGCCGATCAACGTCTTGTCGATTCCCCCCACTCGTCGCTCGCGCGCGGGCGCGCGGCGGCGCTGAACATCGTGCCGACCTCGACAGGGGCGGCGAAAGCAACCACACAAGTCATCACCAATCTTCTTGGAAAGATGGACGGCATGGCGTTCCGAGTTCCCGTCGCCACCGGATCGGTCAGCGACTTCACGGTGGAGATGACGCAAGAAGTCACTGCGAAGGATGTCAACGCAGCCTTGCGTTCCGCCGCTGAAGGCCCGCTCGCGGGCATTCTCGGGATCAGCGATGATCCGATGGTTTCCAGCGACATCATCGGTGATCCGCACGCAAGCATGGTCGACTTGTCGTCGACCAAGGTGGTTGACAAGACGATGCTGAAAGTTGTTACCTTCTACGACAATGAGTGGGGGTACACGAATCAATTGCTCCGCGTCGCGAAGCTGGCGCTCTAAACGTAGGAAGTTGCTTCGGTGGATCGAGGGACCGCTCGCGCTCCTTTATGCGCCGCATTGCGTGCTTTGCGGGCGGTCGCTCGATTCTCTTTCGCCGGTATGTCCCACGTGCTCTCAGGCCTTACCGCGCCTCTCCGGAACGCGTTGCATGAACTGTCAGCAATCGCTTCCCGAGGACGGCCTCGATCTCTGCGTTCGTTGCGGCACACACAAACGCGGATTCGCCCAGGCAATCGCACTCGGGCCGTATGCGGAAGGCTGGCGTCGCCTCATCCTTCACTTGAAAGCCGGTAGCGATCGCATTGTCGCCGGATTCCTCTCCGCGCGTCTTGCCGAGGAACTCCGTCAACAACCGTTGCTTGCCCCGAACATCATTACCTTTGTCCCGATGACAGCACGTGAGCGCCGATGCCGCGGCTTCAACCAATCCCGACTGCTTGCAGTCGGCACCGCGCATCGCTGTGGCCTTCCCGTAGCGCGCCTATTGACGAAGCGCGTCGACACGAGACGGCAATCTCTGCTTGGCGCCGAACAACGTCGCGCAAACTTGCGTGAAGCGTTTCGCGCCGTACGATCGTCGCCGGAGGTGAAATCGGAATCGGTGCTGCTGGTTGACGACGTGTTCACCACTGGCGCGACCGCGGAGGCCTGTTCGCAGGCCCTTCTCAACGCCGGATACAGGGAAGTCACCGTGCTTGTCGTGGCACGGGCGGAAGGAAGCGCAACCTCAAGATGAAGCTCGATGACAGGCATAGGAACAGGACCGATCTTGAGATCGAAACAGCCTCTCTGGGACCGCTTGCCACCAATTGCTATGTGGTCTCCGACGGCACGCGAACCATCGTGATCGATCCGGCGGAGGATGCGGCCGAACTTCACGCATTGATTGACGGCAGGGCTGTTCACCTTGTGATCAACACCCACGGTCACTTCGACCATGTCGGAGGAAACTGGGCGATCGATCCTTCGGGAACAAGAATCTGCATCCATCGCGACGATGTTCCGTGGGTCGATCAAGCGTACCCGGGACATCCATCGTTCGTCCGCTTCCTCGCCGAAGGAGATGTTCCGATTCCATCGTTGAGAGTTCTTCATCTCCCCGGGCATTCCCGAGGAAGCATCGCTCTTGTGGGCGGAGGAGCCATCTTCTGTGGAGATGTATTGTTCGCCGGTTCGATCGGGCGGACCGATCTCCCCGGCGGGTCCTGGGATCGGCTGAGACAATCGCTGCGACGGCTGATCTCACTGCCGGGCGACTACGTGGTGTACCCGGGGCACGGGCCCCAAACCACATTGAGCATTGAGCGCAAGACCAATCCGTTTCTTGACGCCCTTGAACCTTGAGCCTGGACGAACTCCGCCCAACCGATAAGATGAACCTATGGTCGATCGAGACACTGTGGATCAGATCAAGCAACACCTTGATTTGGTCGCCGTTCTCTCCCGATACATCACGCTGACGCCATCGGGCAAGAACTACAAAGGACGCTGTCCTTTTCACAAGGACGATACACCATCTCTGGTCGTGAGCCCTGAACGCGGACTCTGGCACTGTTTCGGGTGCAGCGAAGGCGGCGACCTGTTCGCGTTCGTGATGAAGATCGAGCGCCTGACGTTTCCCGAGACGCTCGAGCGTCTTGCAGCGGAGGCCGGCGTCTCGTTGCCGAGAAGCAGTTCCCGCAATAGCAAGCGCGCCGAATCGCAGGCCATCCTCACCGCCGCGGCTGCTCTGTACGCAGAGCAGCTCCACAAGCATCAGGATGCCGAACAAGCGCGTGCATACCTGAGATCCCGCAGTTTCGGAGAGGCGAGCTGGGATCGCTTCGGTCTCGGCTATGCCCTACCGAAGTGGGATGGGCTCAAGGCAGCGCTCGGAACACGGTTCGCTGCGAGCCAGCTGCTCGCCGCTGGATTGCTGACCGAGAACAAAGGACGGACCTACGATCGTTTCCGCGGACGGGTGATGTTTCCGATCTACAACATCTCCGGCCTTCCGATCGCGTTCGGCGGACGCGCCCTCGATGGAGAGCCCAAATACCTGAATTCGCCGGCTACCGGCGGTTTCGACAAAGGGCAACACCTCTACGGGCTCAACTGGGCCCGTGAAGCGATCCAAGCTTCGGGAACGGCCATTTTGGTCGAGGGGTACACCGATGTCCTGTCGTTGCACCT
>RXOA01000125.1 GCA_003979035.1 Candidatus Bipolaricaulota bacterium | reverse complement strand
GCTCTCCTTCAGCGCGGCCGGATCTACGGGAACGATCACCAGCTACTCGTGGAGCTTCGGGGATGGTGCAACAGGGTTCGGCGGTACAGCAACCCACAGCTACGCGGTAGCCTCGACCTACACTGTGACGCTGACCGTGGCCGGTCCCGGCGGACAGGACACGGACACCGCACAAGTCCAGATCACTCCGGCAGTGCTCGCGCCCGTCGCCGATGCCGGCGGCCCCTACTCCGGAACGGTCGGACAACTGCTCTCCTTCAGCGCGGCCGGATCTACGGGAACGATCACCAGCTACTCGTGGAGCTTCGGGGATGGTGCAACGGGGTTCGGCGGTACCGCAACCCACAGCTACGCGGTAGCCTCAACCTACACTGTGACGCTGACCGTGACCGGTCCCGGCGGGCAGGACACGGACACGGCACAAGTCCAGATCACTCCGGCAGCGCCTGCGCTATCACTGGAACTCAGTCTTCCCAAGTCGAGCTATGCGCTCGGCGAGGCGCTCACGCTGTTCTACAGCCTCAACCGGAACGCCTACGTCTACATCTGCGAGGCGGATTCGAGCGGGCGCGTCTCATTGCTGTTCCCCAACTACCGCGAACTGAATCCGCTCGTCACTGCCGGAAGCCACCAGCTCCCGGGGGTCGCCGGGTACACCATCACGATCACCGAACCGACGGGGATCGAAACGCTGTATGCGTTTGCGGCCACGGCTCCGCTGTCTTCATTCCCGACGTCTTTCTCCTCAACGTTCCCAGTTCTAAGCTACAATCCCAGCAGTTTTCGTGATTCGATTCTGCAATCGATGCAGGCGCAGTTCGCGTCCGGAGAGTGGACGTACGACACCCTCAGCTTCACTGTGGAACAGCCCGCCCCGACAACAGGAATCGTCCAAGTCACGTCCTCACCGTCCGGAGCTACCGTGATCATCGACGGGAATCCGGTCGGAACGACGCCCGGTTCGGCAACGCTCGCCGCCGGGCTCCACACGGTCCGGTTCACGCGCGCCGGGTACGTTCCGGAAACGCGGACCGTCCAGATCATCGCCGGGCAAACCTCCAGCCTCAATGTCGTTCTGACACCGGAAGTGGTCAACCAGTCGCCAAATGCAGCGTTCACGTATTCACCGACCTCTCCTTCGGTCAATCAGGTCGTGTCATTCAACGGCGGATCGTCCTCGGATCCCGACGGCACGATTCTCTCCTATTCATGGAGCTTCGGAGACGGGAGTACCGGCACGGGAATGCAGCCCACGCATGTCTACGCCGGCGGGGGAAACTTCACTGTGCAGCTGACCGTCACCGACAACCAGGGGGCGAGCAACTCGACCACGCGCTCCGTTTCGGTCTCCATCCCATCGTTCGCAGAGCCACGCGCCTTCTGGCGGTTCAATGAGGGTTCCGGGACGACCGCGTTTGACTCGTCCTCCAACGCGAACCACGGCGCGCTACAGGGGGCAACGTGGGACACGGACGATGCCGACGGCACGTTTGCCGTCCGGCTCGATGGCAGCAACGACCTGGTTTCGGTGCCGAATTCGCCGTCGTTGTCGCTTTTCAACGCATTCACGTTCGAAGCGTGGGTTCGGTTCGATACGGTGCCAACCACGGTTGCCCCGATTCTGTACAAGCCCGCTGCATACCGGCTTGTGCTCAAGCAGTCGGAAATCGAGCTTGTCCTGGCCATCAACGGGATCGCACGTGTGGTCACGGCTTCTACGCCAACGATCGCCGCGGACCGTTGGTACCACGTTGCGGCAACATATGACGGATCTCGTGTCCGTCTGTACCTGAACGGTCAGGAAGTTGCACAGCAAGCCGTCTCCGGTGCGATTGATCAGACGACAGATCCCCTGAGTATCGGGCGACGAGACTCAGTTGTCATCGACGGGATGATCGACAACCTCCGCATCTTCGGACGCGCGCTGGCGTCCTCCGAGTTCAATCTACTTCCTCCGGGGACGGTTCCCGAGAACCAGCCGCCGGTCGCTGATTTCACCTGGGAGCCGGAAACCCCGTCCGTTGATCAGTGGGTCGCGTTCCGGTCCACATCGTACGACCCCGAGGATGGCGCCAATCTTGTCACATCCTGGAGGTTCGGAAACGGCGGGATCGGCGGTGGCGGTACGCCGCGAATACGCTACACGCGAGCGGGAACGTATACCGTGACGATCACCGTCACCGATTCCGAAGGGCTCGAAACAAGTCTGAGCAAGGAGATTACGATCGTGCCCTAATGAGGGACAAGATCCACAAGACCAATGGCCGGAGCCGTCCCGGATGGCTCCGGCCTGTTTTTGATGTGGGCAGCGCTCAAGGTTTCCGCTCGATCATTGACAGGAACTGCGTTTTCCGTGTCTCATGGCACGAAGCACCCACGCCTCGTAGAATCTCGCCAACATCAAGCGTTGGAGGAATCCGATGGGCAAATATGCGTTCGTGGATGCGGCGTTGCAGGAGCTTCGAGATCAAGGGCTCTACAACACAATTCGGACTGTGGAAAGCTCGGTCGGAGCATGGGTGGTCGTGGATGGCCGGCGCGTGCTCAATATGTGTTCGAACAACTACCTTGGATTCGCAAACGACGAGCGGCTTTGCGCTGCGGCTCACGATGCCATCAACGAATACGGCGTCGGCCCGGGCGCGGTGCGTTCGATCGCGGGAACGATGTCGCTGCACATCGAACTCGAGAGAAAAATCGCGGCGTTCAAAGGCGCCGAGGCGGCGCTATCCGTCCAATCCGGCCTCAACACCAACCTGGCGACGATCCCTCTGCTGATGGGCAAGGAAGACGTGTTGTTCACCGACGAATTGAACCACGCCTCGATCATTGACGGAGTGCGGTTGACCAAGGCGAAACGCGCGATCTTCCCCCACCGCGATGTTGCGGCGCTCGCCGATCTCCTTGAAGAGAACAAGCAGATCGAGAAGAAGCTGATCATCACGGACGGCGTGTTCTCGATGGACGGCGACCTCGCTCCGCTTCCGGAGATCGTCGAGGTTGCCGAGAGGTACGGCGCGATGGTGATGGTTGATGATGCTCATGGTGAGGGCGTTCTAGGAAGCCACGGTCGAGGAATCGTCGATCACTTCGGTCTCCATGGCCGCGTGGATATCGAGTGCGGCACCATGTCCAAGGCGTTCGGTGTTATGGGAGGCTACATCGCCGGTCCCGCTTCGATCATCGAGTACTTGAGACAACGAGCCCGGCCGTTCCTCTTCTCCTCCGCGGCAACGCCTCCCGATGTCGCCGCCTGTATCGCGGCGATTGATATCCTCACTGAAACGGATGCCCCTGTACGAAAGCTGTGGGAGAACGGCGACTACTTCACCAAGAAGCTTGAAGATCTCGGGTTCGACACGGGCAACAGCGAAACGCCGATCACCCCGGTGATGCTCGGGGAGGCCCACCTTGCATGGAGCTTCTCCAAGCGGCTGTTCGAAGAGGGCGTCTTCGCCACCGCAATCGCGTTTCCGACCGTTCCCAAGGGCAAGGCAAGGATCCGCGTCATGCTGTCGGCAGCGCACAGCCAGGAAGATCTCGACTTCGCCGTGGATAAATTCGCGATCGTCGGTCGTGAGTTGGGGGTGATTTCGTAGTGCCTCGAACACCGATTGTCACCGACGCCGCTCCGGCGGCCATCGGCCCCTACTCTCAAGGTATGCGGAGCGGAAGCTTGGTCTTCACTTCAGGACAGCTGCCGGCGACCGCGGACGGCAACCTGATCACGGACGACATCCCTGCCGCCGCAAGGCAGTCGCTGGAGAACGTCCGTGCCGTGCTGATGGCAGCCGGAGTCAGCCTCGACCATGTGGTCAAGGTCACGGTCTTCCTTCGTGACATGACCGATTTCGCGGCGGTCAACGAAGTCTACGCAACGTACTTCGGTGATCCGGCTCCGACGCGATCCTGCGTACAGGTGGCTCGGCTGCCCAAGGATGCCCCGCTTGAGATCGAAGCCATCGCGGTCCGTCCCTAGGAATGGACGTGGAATGACTTCGGTCTGCGACGACAAGCACCGCACGGGCTCGATCGCAAGCAGCGGACGTCATCGAACAAGCCGCGTCTCCGCCCGTGCGGCCACAATCGGGAACAAGTTGCATGCGAGGGTTCGAGATTGAGTTCGAACTCGATTCGCTTCTTCGATGCACACTGCGATGCCGCGATGAAAGCCTTCACCGGAGAGGCGAACTTCCTCTCCGGTGAAGGCAACGGACATGTGACGCTGCCGTCTCTGCTTGAGGGACGGATTGCGGTCCAGATATTCGCGTGTTTCGTACTGTCGGAACGCTATCCGAATTGTGAGCAAGATCAGGCAATCGCAATCCTCGACACAATATGCGACTGGATCAGCGCCAGCGGCGGCAGAATGTCACTGGTCGAGACAGTAGCTGATCTCGCCGCACCCCACGAACCCGGGAACAGCGTCGCCGCGATCCTCGCGCTCGAGGGCGGCGACCCCTTGCGGGGACACGCTGACAACCTGCGTGTGTTTGCCCGACGGGGAGTGCGGCTGATCATTCCGGCGTGGGCTGACAACCCATTCTCGGGCACGTCATTCGGAACCGACAAGCCCCTCACCCCCGAGGGGGAGAAGCTCATCGCGATCGCCGAGGAAGAGCACGTTGCCATCGATGTCTCGCATCTTTCCGATCGCGCGTTCGATGATGTCGCACGGCTCGCCACGCGACCGTTCCTTGCCAGCCACTCCAATTGCCGCGCGCTCTGCCCCCATCCGAGAAACCTCGACAACCGCAGGCTGCACGTTCTTGCCGAGCGGGGAGGGGTTCTCGGCATCAACCTGTCCCCGCTGTTCCTGGATCCGACAACATACGCGCTGGCACGTCCGCACTATGCGGCTCTCCGGGACGGCGCCGCCGACAACGATGTTCGCCGCCGGGCCACGGACGGTCTACAGCGGGTCGCTCCTTGCGATCCGATATGGGTTGTTCGCCACATCCGGCACGCGATCGACATCGGAGGCGAAGACTGCGTTGGACTGGGAGGCGATCTCGACGGAATTCCGCAGCTTCCCGCCGGGTTCGCAACCGCTGCCGATTACCCGCGGCTGATCCCGTTGATGGAACGCGCCGGCCTCGGTTCGCGTCAAATCGAGAAGGTCTGCTACGGCAACTTCACGCGGCTGTTCGAGCAGCTTCTTCCCGATGCTCTCCCCGTCCAGAGCTGGTAGAGCATCTCCAGCGCTCTCCCGTAGCGGTCGCCGAGTTCGATCGGATCGGTTAGTTCGGGGACGTTGTCGAGCGAAACGTACGGAACGTCGACTCCGTGGACACGGATCGTCCCCGCACCATCCGGTGCCAGCGTTTGCCAGTCGTCAATTCCGTAGCTCCTTTCCATTTCTTCCCGCGGCACCGAGTGGGTCAGGATCCCCCCGCGGCGGGCCTTATCATACCTTGCGACATTCCGTCGCCAGGACTCCTCGAACGGCACGGAGACATAGAGAATCGCCGCCCGGTCAAGGATGGAAGGCGAGAGCCGCTCCAGCGCATCACGGTAGCCCGAAAGCCCCCCGCGGGCGAACTCGAGGATCAGGGTCGTTCCCCGCATGTCTGACTGAAGAATCGGCTCCGCGCGGCGGTTCAGCTGCTCGATGAGAAATGGCCACAGATCATCGTTGGCCACCATGTAATTGCCGTCGCTGGGGCGCGAGTCCCGCCGCTTTCCGGTGAGAGATTCCCACACGTCGTCCTCAAGAAACTTCTCCCACAGAATCGGAAAATCATCAAGGACGCGAAGATTGCCCAAGTGAAACACTTCTCGCCGGCGCTCCCTGTCACACTTCTGCATGTAGTCGATGAACTCGCTCTTGCCCCCGGCCGGACGTCCAAGGAGAACCAGAACATCCACCACATCTTCCGATTGGGGCGTCTCGCCTAAGTAGCTCAATCCCAGAATGGATTCCACGTCAGCGACGACATCGCTCGCCGGCCGGTCGGCCGGGACCGTCACCAGCGTCGTTCCCTGCGCGAGATGCCATGTGTGTAGCCTATCGAGCATTCGGCGAAGCGTGGGCTCATCGACAAAGAACTCGGGCGTTCCGCGGCCTTCCTGCCGGCTGACGGACAGAGCGGGTGGGATCGAGAGCCGTAGGTACGCATCGGGAGCAGGAGTTCCCGAGTCCTGGTTCGCAATCCGTGAGTACGCCGCGGCGAACTGCTCATCCCCCAGTGCCAACGAATACGCCAGATGAACGCCAAGATGCGACTCTTCGAGGCATATCTTCCCCTGAGCGAGAATTCTCTTCACCATGCGATTCCGCTCCGGGACGGCCCGAGCAAGGGCCTCATTGAGGCGCCGCCGTTCGCGGAAAAGATCAATACCTTGTTGTTCGACAACCATCTTCACCAGCTCCGGGAGAACCCGAACCTGATCCGGATAGAACCTCTCCAGCAACCCCAGCAACTCACTCTTCCCCGCTGCCGGCAGCCCTTCAATCACCGCGTATCGCATCACACGTCCCTTCTTGCCCGGTCTCATCCCCGCCCCGTGCGGCGGTGGAGATTGACTTGATCCATCTCACCCTTCAGTATAATGGCCCGCATTGGGAAAGGAGCCGAATCCGTTGACGCACCTGATTATTGTCGAATCGCCGACCAAGGCGCGAACCATCAGGCAGTATCTTGACAAAACCTACGAAGTTCTCTCGTCGCAAGGACATGTGCGCGATCTTCCTAAGAATGACCTCGGCGTAGACATCGAAAAGGGGTTCGAACCGAAGCTCGTCACGAAACGAAACAAGCGCATCCAGGAACTGCGCGATGCCGCCAAATCCGCGGAAACGATCTTCCTCGCCACCGACCATGATCGGGAGGGAGAGGCCATCGCCTACGACCTCTATTCGATTCTCAAGCGGGTCAACACCAATGAAGACGCCTACGTACGCCCGCTGTTCAATGAGATCACGAAGCCGGCAATCCTCGCCGCACTTCGGTCCCCAGAGAAGGTCGATCTCAACCGTGTCGAAGCGCAGCGCACCCGCCGCATCCTCGACCGCCTCGTCGGCTATCAGATCAGTCCGCTTCTCTCGAGAGCCATCGCCGGGAACCGGTTCGAAGGATTGTCCGCTGGTCGGGTGCAGTCGGTGGCCCTTCGCTTCCTTTGCGATCGCGAGGACGCCATCTCGCGATTCGTTCCCGCGGAGTATTGGGAGATCTTCGCGCGGCTTGCCGACGGGGAATCGTTCCTTGCCAAGCTCACGTCGATTTCGGGAGAGAAGGCCGCCGTCAGCTCGTCGCAGCAAGCCGAGAAGATCGCTGCAGATCTCGGCAAGACATCACTTGTCGTCGAGCAGCTCACGCAATCGAAGCGACGAAGAGAACCGCCGCCGCCGTTTATCACCAGCTCTCTCCAGCAGAGCGCCTCTTCGCAGCTCGGTTTTAGCCCCAAGCGCACGATGCGTACGGCTCAAGAACTGTATGAAGGGATTGCCCTTTCCGAAGCCGACGTCGGATTGATCACGTACATGCGAACGGATTCGGTCCGGCTCGCGCCGGAAGCGGTCTCTGAAGCGCGAAAAATGGTCCTTGAGCTGTATGGAAGTGACTTCGTCTCGCCCGAAGTGCGCTCCTACGAGAACAAGAAGCGATCCCAGGATGCACACGAGGCGATCCGTCCAACGGATGTTCGACGTACGCCGGAGAGCATCGCCTCCCATTTGTCGCCGGATCAGATCAAGCTATACCGCCTGATCTACAACCGCTTCCTCGCCACCCAGATGGCGACCGCCGTCTTCCTGCAGCGAAAAGCCGTGATCACCGGCGATGTGTACGTCCTCGAGGCGACCGGCAGCGAACAGATTTTCGATGGATTCCTCCGTTTGTACCCGCCCGCGAAGGAGCGCGCCGGAGAGACTTCCGTGCCATCGTCGCTCAAGCAAGGAGAGCGCGTCACTCTTCAGGAAATCGACAAGCAGCAGAAGTTTACCGAGCCACCACGCCGCTACAGCGAGGCCGGGCTGGTCAATCTTCTGGAGAAGGAGGGAATCGGACGCCCGAGCACGTATGCCTCGATCATTTCGGTCATCCAAGACCGCGGCTACGCCGTCCGCAACAAGAGCAGCCTTCGCCCGACGCTGCTGGGGCACGTCGTGGTCAATTTCCTGTCCCAGTTCTTCGCCGATACGATCAACCCCTCGTTCACCGCACACATGGAAGAGGATCTCGATCGCGTCGAGGAAGGCGATCTGTCCCGGCTGGACGCGCTCAAGGACTTCTACTCGCCGTTTGCCGATCGACTCGCTTCGCTCGAAGCGGCAATGCAGGCAGCGGAGTTCCCCTTCCGAGTCATGACCGATGTGCCTTGCCCCAGCTGCGAAGCGCAGATGGAACTCCGCTACTGGAAAGGTTCTGCGTTTCTCGGATGTTCCACCTATCCCGACTGTCGCCAGACCCGCTCCCTGCCCGCGGATCTCCCGTACCGATTTGAGAACGGCGTTCTGATCATCCGTGAGGCCCTGGAGCACGAGGATCGCCTCACACACAAACCAACCCCCTGCCCCAAGTGCGGAAGCGACATGGAGCTTCGTAGCGGGCGATTCGGTCGGTATTACCGATGCCCAAGCCCTGATTGCGGCGAAACGGCATCCGTCTCGACCCACGTGTTGTGTCCGGCTTGCGACAAGGGCGAGCTTGTCGAGAAGTATTCCTCCAAACGCCGGCGAACCTTCTACAGCTGCAGCAATTACCCAGCATGCCGCTTCGCCATGAGCGATCGCCCCATAAGACGCTGCCCCGCTTGCGACGGAGGCGTGCTCGTCGAGCGGGAGCAAGGGGAACGCCTTCAATGCACACGGAAGGAGTGCGGCTATGCCGAGGCAAACACCATCGACTCAACCGCCCAAGGACATGACCTGGGCGAGGCAGCCGACGTCTGAGAAGTGATGCGGGTCGAGGAAGTTACCTCGACCCGCTGTCATGTCCTACGCCAAGAGGGTCCACCACACACTCGATGTGGGCTTCCGGCCGTGATCGACCGCTCCCGCCCTACGGCTCCTCGGAGAGGAGCTTGAACCACTCCAGCCGCTGACGCAGTTCCGAATCCTGAAGTTTGGCGAGCGCCTCTTTTTGGATTTGACGAACACGCTCTCGACTGATTCCGAATTCCAAGCCGACCTCGTCCAGGGTTCGTGGTTGGTAATCATTCAGTCCATAGCGCAGTTCGAGGATCCGCTTCTCGCGATCGGTCAGTCGCTCGTCAAGCGCCCGCTCCAGCTCCTCGAAGAGAAGGTGTTCGAACGTCTGTCGCTCCGGCGATTCCGCGCTTTGGTCCTCGATGAAATCGCCGAGAACCGATCCGTCGTCATCGTAGCCGATCGGCATGTCCAGCGAGGTCATGCTTTGCGCTGTCTTCTTCGCCTTGATGATGTTCTCGACCGAAGTCTCCAGTTCGTCGGCAAGGCTCTCCGGCGTCGGGAGTTCGCCAAACTCCTTGAGGTGGTTGCGCTCGACCTGGTAGATCTTGCGAATCAACTCATTGATGTGCGTCGGCACGCGGATCGTTCGCGAACGGTTGGTGATCGCACGGAGGATCGCCTGTCGGATCCACCATGTGGCGTAGGTCGAGAACTTGTACCCTTTCTTGTAGTCGAACTTCTCAATCGCCTTCATCAACCCGAGATTGCCCTCTTGAATCAGATCCAGGAACGGCAAACCGCAACCCCGGTATTTCTTCGCGATCGACACAACCAGCCGCAGGTTGGCTTCGGCCAGTTCTTCGCGTGCCCGAGCGTCGCCGTTCTCGATGCGCTTCGACAATCGGACTTCGTCCTCTCGCGTCAGCAGTGGAACGCGACTGATCTCCCCGAAGTAGGTTCGGATCGGGTTGTCGGAACGCGAGGCACGCTCCCGCGACTCCAGATCCATTTCGGGGAGCCTGGTTTCATGCAGCTGCTCGGTAAGATTCAGTGTTGCCTTTCCCTGGTTCATCCTATCCTCCTGGTCCACCACCGCGCGAAGTGTGTACCAGTCATCTACAAGCCAAAATGAATCGGGAGACGACATCCCCCGATTCCCCAACCTGCTAATTTGACACTTCCAGCGCCGACACTGCGACGCCTGCTATCAATGATCATCCAAAGCCGATGGTTTAACCGGAGTAGTATAGCAGATTCTACCCCCGAAGTGAAGGGTCGATCGCTTGCGGCCGACCGGAACCCGGACTAGACTTTCGTTCTCCATGACCACACCTGCTCGGTTCGCCATCCGGCCCATGAATCCCGACGACTTCAGCCGCGTCCGCTCCCTTTGGACCCACTGCGGCCTGCCATCACGTCCGAACGGAAGAGACTCCGAGCAACACATCCGCAGGGAGCTTTCCGACAACACAGCATCCTTTCTTGTCGCGGTGGATCCGGACGAGACGCTGATCGGAACAGTCTTTGCCACCCACGACGGACGGAAGGGATGGATCAACCGCCTCGCCGTTGACCCGCGATGGCGGCGACGCGGTGTTGCTCAGGCATTGGTTGCCGTCGCCGAAGCGGAGCTACGCAGAAACGGAATCGAGATCATCGGTTGCCTGATCGAAGATGGAAACGATGCTTCGGAGCAGCTCTTCGTCACGCTTGGCTATTCGCGCCACGATGACATCCACTACTTCACCAAACGGGATCGTCCCGACATCTAGCCCTGCCCCGATGCGTCGACGACACGCCGGGACAACCGCGTGCGTCGGCTAGACAGTCGGCGCAACGGGCACACCAGGCACAATCACATCCCTGGCAACGATTTCGGATGACTTCACGACACCGTTGCGTGACGAGCGAACCTGCAATTGCACCGTGTAGGTCCCTTCAACCGGGAACTCGATCGTAATCGCCTCCTCCGTCACATTGTCGGTCGTCCAGCCCAACGGGTAGTACTCCACCCCGTCACCGATGTCGCCGCCGAGCTTCGTGATGGCCCAGAGATAGGCGATGATCGGATCCTCATCTTCATCATACGACGCGCCTGCATCCAGCGTCACCACCAGCGGCTCTTCTTCGACGGGGTGGAACACGTCAAACACGGCGACGGGAGAATGATCGACAAACAGCAGGTCGCAACCCACCACCGCACCCAGGGCGAGCACCACGAACAGCACAACAACGCTCATCCACCGTCTCATCGCTCCTCCTTTCGAGCATCAGATGGCTCGTTCCAGCTCCCGAGACCCGGCTGTCGGCTGCTGGGGAACGAACCGACCCCAGCCCGTCTCGCCGACGAAGCGTCCCTCTTCGACCACAATCTTCCCACGTACGATCGTCACTCTCGGCCATCCGACAACCTCGTGGCCCTCGTACGGTGAGAAATCCGTTGCCATGTGAAGATCATCCGTCCGAATCGATCGCCGCTCCCGTGGATCCACAATGACAATGTCCGCGTCCGCCCCCACGGCAAGCACACCTTTGCGCGGCCACAGCCCCAGCGCCCGAGCCGGCCCTTCGCAAAGAAGTTCAACCAGTCGCTCCGAGCCAATCCGTCCGGAGCCGAGGACCTCTCCGAGAAGCAGCGGAAGCAGTGTCTCCACTCCCGGGATCCCGTACGGCAAATCAACGAACCGCTCGCTCATCGTCTTTTCGGCCCGTGTGAACGGACAATGATCGGTTGCGACAAGGTCGATCATTCCTTCGGCGATCCCATTCCACAGTGCCAGACGATCCTCGGATGTCCTCAGCGGCGGTGTCGCCGCGAAACATCTCCCGCACGCTTGTTCATACGAGGTCTCATCCAGCAGCAGGTATTGGGGGCACGTCTCCACCCACACTCTTGAAGGCGCGCCGGCATTCGATCGCCGCCGCGCCGCGGCGATTTCTGCCAATCCGTCCCCGGACGTGAGATGGGCGATTCTCAGCTCCACTCCGGCGTGTCGCGCAAGCAAGCAAACGCGCGATACGGCCTCCGCTTCGCACACGGAAGGGCGAGCATCGGGCAGATCCGTGATCGACGTTCTGCCCTTCGAGAGAAGCTCCTTGGTCATGGAGAGAACGATCGCATCGTTCTCCGCGTGCACCACTGCCCGCCCGCCAAGCAAGGCCAGTCGACGGAAGCAGCGAAACAACATGCCGTCATCCGTCATTCGTCCCGAATCGGAGTACGTAGTGTAGAACTTGAACGACCTCACGCCGAGACGGCACGCGTCGGCAAACTCGTCCAAACGCGACGGCGTCATTCCGACCACCTCGCTGTGCAAGCTGTAATCGACGACACTCACGGCAGCCTGTTCGCGACGAGACTCGATCGACGCGGCCAGGCTCATCCCCGGCTCGGCGACGGAGAAATCGACAATACACGTTACACCACCGAATGCTGCCGCCCTGGTGCCGCTGTCGAAGTCGTCGCCTGATCTCAATCCGCACACCGGAAGGGCCATGTGCGTGTGGGCATCGACAATGCCGGGCATCACCCAGCATCCCGTGGCATCGACCTCGCGCTTCCCCCGCAACCGATCGCCAAGGGCCACGATTCGCCCGTCCTCGACTGCGACGTCGGCACGCTGCGCTCGTCCGTGGCAGAACGCCGTGCCGTTTCGAACAACAAGCTGCAGCTCAGCCATTTCCAAGCTCCCTGATGAACCGTGCCGCAAGCTCCGTAACCACCTGCCGCCGATAGGAGCCGCTCCCTCGCACATCGTCGATCGGCGAGACAAGGTCGGCGACCATCCCTTGAACTTCGTTCGCCGTTTCGCATCCGATCGATCGTCCGACAAGGTGCTGTTCGACGGATCTCAACCGTAGCGGCGTCGGGGCCACCGACCCCACCGCGAGCCTCAAGGCACGGATCATCCCGTCTTCCGCGACGGCCCATCCCCCGAGGGAAGCCACGGCAATCGTCATTGCCTT
>RXOA01000124.1 GCA_003979035.1 Candidatus Bipolaricaulota bacterium | reverse complement strand
TGTCGCCGATGGACATCACATCGAAGCTGACGTCGTTGGCCACGCGGATGCGGTCAATCGTCGGCGGGAACGAACCGTCATCAAGCAAGGCATCTCCGAGGCCGTTGATCGCTTCGTCCAGATAGTAGACGTCGTTGTAGCGAACGTAGATATCATCTTCGTTGTATGCCTCAACGGCCCAACTGTCGAGGACGACCTGGTAGCCACCCCAGGTTGGAATCCCCCAGATCCCGCCGACTCCGACGCCAAGAGCATCCCATGCCGCTTGAAGTTCGATGCCGGCCATGGTGATGAACACCGGGCTGTTGGAACTGGTCTCATCAAGCACAAACCACTCGTGATCGTCTTCCATGTGCGGATCGCACAGGCTGACCACAACCTGCTCCGGGCAGCACGGATCCACGTTGGCGTTGGCATCGATCACTTGGATGTAGATCGGGTCACGCCCTAACCAGTATTCATCTTGATCGTCGCGGTCCGCATCGGTGAAGCTGGTGATCGAGTGGTTCCATTCCTCGATGTACGCCGTGGCCAGCTTGAAGTCGTCTTCATCGTTCGGATCCAGGTAGTAGGCCACGAGCACGTCGCGCACCCGCAGGCTGTCGAATCCGAGATCTACGAGGATCGAGTTGAGGTTCAGCTGGAACACGCCGGTGTTGACGCCGGTTTCTTGAGCATAGAAGCTGACGCGGCAAAACCCCTCGGGATCGGCTGTATCGAAGAGCGTGACCGGGAGGTCTCCCTGCCAGTCGAGTTCGGCGGAATCCACCGGATACTCGACGAAGTACGCGCCATCTCCCTGAGGCTGATTGTTGATGATATCAACGCCCCACGTGAAGTCCGTGCCGTCTCCGTAGAGACCGCTGAAGTACGCATTGTACCATCGAATCGAAGCAACTTGCACCGCGCCGTCTCCGCCGGCTGCAGGAACGACTCTGCCGAGCGCCTTCAGCATGCAGAAGCTGTTGGGGCTCAGCCAGCCACCGCTCTCCGCGACCGGATTCCACGAACCGGGGTTCACCAGAACATACACGGGGACGTATTCGACTTCGTTGCAGTTGAGGTTCTCGTCGGCGTCCACCACGGTGATCGTTGCCGAGCTGTTGGCGTCCTTGTAGATCTCCTGATCCCAGGAAATCGTCGCTTCATGGTCGATGATCTTCATCAAGCCAAGGGCGACATCTGTCTCGTCGTTCTGGTCCTGATACAGCCCGACGAGCGTGTCCATGTTCTCGAAGCAACCGAGGAGGTAGGCCTCGTCCCCTTCACCCGGGACTCCATCGAGAGGCTCGGGGAGGAACGCCGTATTCACGTCGTCAAGCAGATTGGCGACAGTCACGGCGAGCAGGCGGTCGGCAGGGCCGATTCCCGTCCACACTTCCCGTGCGCCAAACCCGAAGCCTGTCGCATTGTCCGAGGTGTAGATGTAGTTGCCGCCCTGGAAGTCCCGCGTGAGACCCGCAGGGTCGGCCCGGAACGATGCGTCGACTACGTGGACATTTGCCTCGGGGTCGTTGTAGTCAGCGCGGGCGCCGACCTGGAACGAGCGTTTGCTGACGAACAGCCCCGTATCGGCACCGGTCTCCTCCAAATAGTCGCCGCCCAGCCAGCCGGCGGAGTTCCCTGGCCAGTGCCCCTTGTACGGAACGTAGCTGGGCGAGTCATACAAACAAGGGCATCCACCCGGGATCAGCGATCCAAATTCGTTGAAGTAGCTGATCCAAACGATGTACGCGCCCGTCTTGGGGTCCATGATCTTGACGTCGGTCCAGATCTTGTCCCGCACGTCGCAGTCTATGTTCTCATCAGGATCGTACACGACGATCCAGATCTCATCGCCTTCTTGAATGTCGGTTACGCGGTTCTGCCCGTTCTTGTCGCTGGAGAAGTACATCTCCGCGTCCGTTGCCGATACAACGGCGGACACGAGGAGCAATCCCAACAACGCGAGCAACGCATAGCGAAAGCCCTGTCTCATAACGTTTTCCCTCCTACAGTAGCGTGAGAATCCCCACCCGCCTGCAGGCGACGTATCGCCATTGAGCGGGATACTCTCCCGAGTTTCACCTGAATTCTAGGTTTCCTGCATCTTCCCGTCAAACCATACGAGGCACTGATACGGGCCATTCGTCCTCTCTTCCGAATACCCTGAAGGTGGGCCGGTTCGCGTCACCAAGGGTGAGAAGGGCGTATCGTACAGGTGGCACGGCCAGACGACACGCAAACGGCGGAAGCAAGCGTCAGCGTGGTGGAGATCCTGGTATGATTGATGATCGAGCCGACACGATGTCCTGCCGGGCAGGCTTGCGGTGAGGGCAACACATGCATGAGAAGGAGACCATGAGCCGAACCGGGCGATACAGGTGGATTTTTCTTGATGCGGATGGAACATTGTTCGATTACAGCGCGGCGGAGAGCGGGGCGCTTGCGGCAACACTCGCCGAAGAAGGAGTCTTCGCCCGTTCCGAGCATATTGACGCGTATCGTGCCGTGAACGCAGCGCTCTGGCGACGCTTCGAACGCGGCGAGGTCAGTCAGGCGACGCTCCGGACGCTTCGCTTCTCTCAGTTCTCGGAGAGGTTTGGATTGGAACTGGATGCTGTCGCTTTCGGATCCAGGTACCTCGGCCATCTCGCGCAGTGCGCGGAACTGATCGACGGAGCGGAATCGGTTGTCCGTTTCTTGCACGGGAGAGCCGGCCTGTTGCTTCTGACCAACGGAATCTCCGAGGTTCAGCGGTCGCGTCTTGCCCTATCTCCGCTGCACGGATTGCTCGATCACGTGGTCATCTCCGGAGAAGTCGGAGCGGCCAAACCGGATCCGCGCATGTTCGATGTCGCATTCGAATGCGCCGGGAATCCAACGCGCTCCAGCGTGCTCATGGTCGGTGACAGTCTCAGTTCGGATATCCGCGGAGGGGCGCTATACGGAATCGACACGTGCTGGTTTAACCCAATGCGCGAGCCGAACTCGATGGAACTCGTGCCGACGTTCGAGATCCAATCGCTTCGAGAACTGGCTGCGATTGGTGTGATGACGCGAGCAGACGATGATCCCGAGCAAGTGTTCGATCCCGATTGCGTGTGATTTGGCTGAAGCGCAGGGGTTGTTGGGTGGTCGCGGTGAGACAACTGTGCTAGGGTAAGCAGTCGTCTACGACATCATCGAAGCCGGCGTGAAGACGGGATAGGACTATGGGAAACGTTGGAAGGGGAGAAGATGCGGAAGCGCAATTGTGGGAAGACTGACGGACGTTGGAAGAGACACCTTGCGCCGACCTTCTGGATCGTGCTTGCCACGGCACTGCTTCTGGCGGTGGCAGGCTGCGGATCACGGCAAGAGGATTCGGACGGAACGACAAACGTCCCCACCGGCAGTGGAGTTGTGAGCTCATCGTCGCCTGCTGGCGGAACGCCGACGAGCCCCGGGGGCGGCGAAGTGGAGACCTCTTCGCCGGCCGCGACGAAACCTGGCGGTGTGGCGCCGGATACGATCCCTGCCAGCTCTGAGGGATCTGAGGGGGCCCCGGCGGGGCAAACGACGCCGGAAACAACCGTAGCTTCTCCGGGCAAGCCGTCAGCCACGGAGCCGAGTTCGCCTCCTCCGGATGCGACATCGGCGGCAGGGCAAGCGACACCGGAAGCGCCGGCAGCTTCTCCGGGCAAGCCTTCGGCCACAGATGCGAATTCGGTCACGGCAGACGTGCCCACAGGGCAGACGCCCATTGGAGGGCAACCGTCTCCCGAGACACCGGCTCCAACCATCGGGAAGCCGAGGCCCGGCGCGCTGTCTTCCACGAACGCGGCCTCCGCGGATCCCGGCCAACCGGCGGCGACGCCAGCAGGGACGCCCGCGCCAGATCCGAGCGCGGGGAAGCCTTCACCGCAAGAGACTTCCGCGTCCTCCGTTCCGCCTTCAGACAGCGCAGGAACGGATTCGTCCGTCGTGACGCCGGACAAACCCAACTCGGCTGCTCCGCCCGCCGAACCGACGCAAGGCCCAACCACGTCATCCAGCCCAGCACTCGCTTCCGGGAACGTGTTCGCTCAAGCCGAACAGGCGCTGGACGAGTTGCAGAGCTACCGCTATCGAGCGACAGCCTCG
>RXOA01000123.1 GCA_003979035.1 Candidatus Bipolaricaulota bacterium | reverse complement strand
GCCGCACTAGGGCGGCATGGTAGCGACCGCGCCGTTCCGTGGCACCGCGTGGTCAACGCGAAGGGAATGTCCAGTCTGGGGAGCGAGCAACGGGAACGCCTTGCAGCGGAGGGAGTGGCGATTGATGATCGCGGGCGGGTCGATCTTCGTCGCTTCGGCTGGGATGACTTCGATCTCTTAGAGGATGTGGTGTAGATGGGCAAGCGTGGCCGGGCCGGATCCCTGATGTTGGCTGCCTGGATCCTCGCTCTTATGGCAGCGCTCAGCGGATGTACGTGGTGGGGGGACCCTCCTGTGGTTGCTCTGCGAGGATGCTTCGCCGGCGAGCTGGGGTTGTTGACGGTTCGCTTCTTCGCCTATGTCACGCCGACGTCACGATGGGATGGAACGATTGCCGAGATTGTCGCGTACGAATGGGATTTTGGTGACGGGAGCAGCACGACCACTCCGTTCGGATGGGATGTCGTTCACGAATACGAGGAAGCGGGGGACGTCGACGTCCGCGTGACCGTGATCGATTCGCGGGGCAAGCGAGGCATTGCCACGCTTGCGATGGAGGTTTATGAGCCGGTATTTGTACGGGAATGGTCGCTGACATTGGGATTTCCCGTTCGCGTGAGCGGCGTGGCCGAGAGTCGGCATGACGAGGTGCTTGACGAAGTGGTGGTTCGAGCCAAATTCTACGATACCGCCGGAATCCGCTTCACTCAGGGAGAGGCGATCATTCTCGGATTGGAGCCGGGAGAGCAGGCTTACTTCGAAGTCAAGGCCGAGGAGTACTCGCCGTGGATCTTCTACGCCGATGTCGGAATCGCCCAATTTTCCACGACTTGCGTGCTTGATCCGTTCGAGTCGGAAACGAGGGCTGATGCGGCTTGTCAGTGACCTCCATCTGCATTCCCGATTCAGTCTCGCCACGAGCCGAGCGATGGTTGTGCCGGAGATGGCGCAATGGGCGCGATGGAAGGGGATCGACCTCCTTGGGACCGGCGATTTCACGCACCCCGAGTGGCTAAGACACCTCCGCTCCACCCTCACGCCAACTCCGGAAGGCCTCTATCAAGCGCACGGGATCAAGTTCATGCTTTCCGCAGAAGTGGCGGCCGTGTGGCGACAGGAGGGCAAGGGCCGCCGAGTCCATCTGGTTCTGTTCGCGGAGAGCTTTGATGATGCGGAATCCGTTGCTCGCGCGCTTGATCCGTTCGGGAAACTCGAATCGAACGGCCGTCCAATGCTCAGCGTCAGCATCGTTGAACTGCTTGACGCGATCTGGAGAGTCGCGCCGACGGTTGAGGTGATTCCGGCTCATGTTTGGACTCCCTGGTATTCGGTGTTTGGTTCGAAGTCGGGATTCGATTCGCTGGAGGCCTGCTTCGGACCTCATCTGAACAGGATTCGAGCTCTGGAAACGGGGCTCTCGAGCGATCCGGCGATGAATCGCACGGTCTCATCTTTGGACCGCTATTCGCTTGTTTCGTTCTCCGATGCCCACTCTCCGGGGAAGCTTGGGCGAGAAGCTACCGTGCTCGAACTTCCGATCGCCTCGTATGCAGGGGTGATTGACGCGCTCTACGGCCGAAATGTTGGCCGGATTGCGGAGACGATCGAATTTCATCCTCAGCAAGGCAAGTACCACTTCGATGGGCATCGTCAATGTGGCGTTGCGTGGGATCCCGAACGGACGATGAGCACGGACGGACGTTGCCCCGTGTGTGGGAAGCCGCTCACGTTGGGAGTGCTGCACCGCATCCACGCGATCGCGGATCGGGACCGGGACCGAGACAGGAGTCGGAACCAAGATCGGGACAATCCGATCTCGACGGCTCCCTACACGATGCTGATTCCGCTCGAGCAAATCCTCTCCCAGGTGTTCGCCGTTGGCGTAGGAACGCGGAGTGTGCAGCGCGCATATGCAACCCTGATCTCCGAGGTCGGGCCGGAGCTGTTCGTGCTCCGTGAGGCGACACAGGATCAGCTTGCCGGGGCGATGTCATTCGACCTCGCCAGGGCGGTGCTGGCTGTACGAGATGGGGATGTCGAGATCGAGCCCGGATACGATGGACGGTACGGGACAGTCACCATCCATCCTGAAGGTTGCACGCGCAAGGTTCGGGCGTGAGGCGACGGGACTAGAATGCAGCATCCACTTTCCGTTGAAGGATCTCGCGAGTCTCACCATCGCAGAATGCGGCATCGACGCTGTTCTGGATGATCCGCCGCACCTCGTCCACAGTGAGATCAAACGCGTCGACCATGGCTTGCAGTTCGCGTGTGCAGGATGTCTGCGACATCAATCTGTTGTCGGTGTTGATCGTCACGCGAATTCCCTGCTTGAGGTACTGGCCGAACGGATGATCGGCATATTGCTCCATCCGGCCGGAGACCTGGAGATTGCTGGTAGGGCATAGTTCCAGAGGAATCCCCTTCTCGATGACCCGTTTCAGAGCCGATGGATCGTGGTCGAGGTAGACACCATGCCCGATCCTTTCCGCGCCCAGATCGATCGCTTCGCGGATCTGCTCCGGGCAGCACCCCTCGCCGGCATGAAGCGTGAGATGAAGTCCGACGTCTCGGGCGAATCCGATCGCCGTCTTGTGAAGGATTGGAGGATGATCATGTTCGGGACCCGCGAGATCGAAGGCGACGACCCCTTTCTTGCGGAACTGCGCCGCAAGCTGAGCGACTTCCACGGAACGTTCGCGCGACTCGTCGCGCATCGCGGAGAGAATCAACCGTGCACAGATGTCGAATCGAGCCTCAGCACGGCGCAAACCGGCGAGAACGGACGTGACCACTTCTCGCGGTGACAAACCACGTTCCGTGTGGAGAAGCGGCGCGAATCGAATCTCCAGGTAGATGACATGTTCCGATGCCGCGTCCTCGCAGAGCTCCGATGCGGCTTGTTCAAGGGCGTCTTCGGTTTGCAGAACGGCGACCGTGTACTCAAAGGACTTCAGGTACTCCTCGAGCGTGCAGCGGACCGGTGGGGTCACGGCGCTCGCGAGATCGAGATCATCGGGGAATCGATCCTCCTCAGGTAGGCGTTTCGCCAGATCCTCGAGCGTTTCAAGACGCAACGAGCCGTCGAGGTGGACATGCAAATCCAACTTCGGGAGATTCCCTATCCAATCATCCATTCCGGAATCTATGTTGACTCAGATCTCCGCTTTGGTCAACCTGGCTTCCTTGTTGAAAGTCCTCGATGATTGTTGGAGAATGCCACCGTTCTTGATAGCTCGACGTTTGGATTGATAGAGGAGGGAAGGATTTCAGTTCTTACATTGTTCTTCTCGGCAGCCGGTGGCGTGGCGCTGTTTCTCTACGGGCTCCATGTCCTTAGCAGTGCCCTGAAGCGGGCCGCCGGTGGACGGATGCGCAACTTGCTGGAACGCCTTACCGGGCGCCCATGGCGCGGGGTCATCGTTGGCGCAGTGACTTCCGGCGTTCTCCAGAGCAGCAGCATGACCATGGTGCTGCTGATTGGATTGATCAATGCCGGTGTGCTGACGCTTTCTCAGGGCGTCGGCGTCATGCTCGGCTCGGAGATCGGGACAACGTTCACCGCGCAGATCATCGCGTTCAAGATCGGCCAGTACTACCTTCCGGTGATCGCTGTCGGGTTCCTCCTCTCCGCCGTTGGCCGAGGAAGACGGTTCCACGATATCGGACGCATCATCCTTGGCTTCGGCCTGCTTTTCCTGGGGATGGATATTCTCTCCTCTGGACTCCGAGGATTGGCCGATACCCCGTTTGTCCTTCAGCTGCTTGAGTCGTGCGGAGCGAATGTGCTATTGGGTGTCGCGGTGGGCGCAATCGTCACGGCCATCATTCAGAGCTCCTCAGCGATGACAGCGATGGTGATCGCGATGGGAAGCGCAGGCGTGATCACGCTTCCAGCGGCGATTGCGCTTGTTCTTGGCGCGAACATCGGCACCACCATTACCGCTCAGATTGCGTCGATCGGCTCTTCGCTCTCTTCCCGACGGCTCGCGATCGGCCAGCTCGCCGTCAATGTGCTCGGTGTGGGGGTCTTCATTCCCTGGATTCCGGCGTACGCTCGCCTTGTCGAAGGAACGGCGGGAACGTTGGTTCGGCAGATCGCCAACGCCCATACGATCTTCAATATCGCGGTGACGGTTGCGTTGATTCCGTGTGTTCCGGCACTTGTGTGGCTTGCCAAACGATTGGTTCGAGGACGGGAGAACGCAGTGCCGGTCAAACAAGAAGCGCTGTCGCGAGAGCTTCTGCAGACACCGGTGATGGCGATCAACCATGCGAGCCAAGCGCTCATGACGATGGCCGAAACCGTCATGCGGATGTTGGAGTCATCCCGCAAGGCGTTTCTCAAGGCGGATCTTGATGCGGTTCAAGACACATTCGAACTTGAGGAGGGCGTCGACCGGTTCTTCCACGATCTTGACAGCTATCTCAACCAGGTGGATTCGCATGGTCTATCCGATGCGGACACGCGGAAGCTTCATGTTCTGCGCCACGCGGTCCATGATCTGGAACGAATCGGCGACCATGCCGTGAACATCGCCGAACGAGGTCGTGTCCGAGCGAGGCACGTTGTCGAACTCTCGTATGAGGCCCGGTCCGAGGTGTCGACGTTGTTCGACCGGGTCAAAGAGATGCTTGATCAAGTGCTTGCCGGACTGCGGAAGGAAGACCGAACGCTGGTCGAGAGCTCAGCGGCGATGGAGAAAGAGATCGATCGGCTCGAGGAGACATACAAGCAGCGGCACATTCGCCGGATCGAAGCGGGAGTATGCGATCCCGAGATGGGGGTCTTGTTCGTCGAAGCACTGCGCAATCTTGAACGAATCGGAGATCATGCGATGAATATCGCCGGTGACGTTCTCACGCTCTGAAGCGACGGAGCGTCGTGGGGCAGGATTCGAGCCGGAGCGAACATGGGCGTCTCGACTCGGTCACCGCATCTTGGTCCGAGCCGACGCGACTTTTCTGTGCAGGCGCTCCGTACCCCCGGTTCGATCATCGATGTGGATCGACAGGGTGATGCGATGGCAATCGCGAAGAAGATCGTCTCGACATGCCTTCATCACCGACATCACTTCGTCCCAATTCCCTTCGATGTTGGTCCCCATGGCATGATGTTCGAACGGAAGGCCGCTTGCCTCAATCAGCCGAAACGCGCGGGCGACATAGGGGCTCAGGCTTTCGCCTTCGCCGATCGGAGCAATGCTGAATCCAGCAATCATTTCGGGTCTCCTTCTTGCGTCGCGGGAGTGCTCGTCAAAACGTGAAATCGTAGCTCTCCTGTTCTCCAACGCCCTCGATCACAAGCGTTCGCTCAGAGCTGTCGAGCGTAACGGCGGCCCAGGACGGTGGTGTTCCCTGATCGACGAGTGCTTCGAACGTCACGTAATGGATCCCGTCCATCAGCGAATGGTGGTTGGCGTGATCGTGCCCCTGAAACACAGCGACAACATCCCCGTCCTCGACAAGGATCTGCCGCAGATCTTCGGCGTTGGCGATCAATGGGCGGCCCCACGCTTCCACGAAGGCCTCGATCCGTTGGTGCACGAAGATCACAGTCGGCAAATCTGATGCAGCAAGGTCCTCGCGCAGCCATTGCAGCTCGAAGCCGGGAGCAAATCCGGCGACCCCGGTATACGTGTGCGATAGGTCGTCCCCCTGTTCATCAAACTGAACATCCAGGATGACCAAGTGGAAGCCATTCGCGTCCAAGCTGTCGTACGTGTTCTCAAGTCCAAGCACGGTCCTGATCTGCGACTTGTCAAGGTTGTACACATCGTGGTTACCGAGGACATGCAGCCGCGGTCCCTGGAATGCGGCAAGGAGCCCATCCGCCCAGGCGAGGATACCCGGGATCCGTGACGGATCTCCGGGGTCGATGCCGAGGACGATCCATCCGTTGACGAAATCGCCGAGTTGAACGACAAGATCAGCCGGCCATCCATTCATGGCGTTGACGAACTGCATGAGCCGCGTTTCCGTGTGCGACATCCACTTGCCCTCGATCGGCGAATCGAGATCATGGGCATGAACATCGGCAATGACGCCGATTCTGAGTGTCTCCGCGTTCGCCGTGGATCCTGGCGACGCGACGCAAATCATCACGAGGAACGCGGTAAGGACAGACGTCACAAACGTGCACGAACCTCGACGGTTGCGAAGCCGATCCGCTCGAATCGGTTTTCTAGAACGTGAACGAAGCATCCGGCTGAGCTCCTTCGCCGTCGATCACGATCGTCCGCGTTTCGGGATCCAGCGTGACCACGGCCCACGTCGGAGGTGTCGGCTCGACATGATCGACCATGGCGGCGAACGTGATGTAATGAATGCCGCCGATCTCCGAATGGGAGAAATCGTGTGTATGGCCCTGGAAAACGGCGATCACGTTCTCTGATGCCTCGAGAACGGCACGGACCTCGAGATGGTTCCTGACCTCGGGCCCTCCGGCGAGCAGGGCGAAATCGACATCGAGCGGCTGATGAATGCAGACGATCGTCGGTTTGTCCGTGGCCTCCAAGTCCTGCTGCAACCAAGCGATCTCCGCTTGGGGGATGGTGCCGGGCACGACCCAGAACGCGTGTCCGAGATCTTCTTCGGCCGCGTTGAACTGGGCATCCAGGATGACCACGTGGAAATCGCCGATGTCGTAACTGAGCGATGTCGACTCGGTAGCAACGATGTCGAGGAACTCCGCCTTGTACAGGGAGTACACGTCGTGGTTGCCGAGAACGTAGTGGCGGGGCGCCTTCAGTCCGGCGAGGATAGTCTCGACAGAGGCGAGAATCGCGGGGATGCGTGCTTCGTCGCCCGCCTCCGCGCCCATGACGAACGTACCGTTGACGAGGTCGCCAAGCTCGATCACGATGTCGATCTCCATGTCGTTCATCGCGCCGACGAAGGCGGCGAGGCGTTCCTCGTAGTTGGTCATGACCTTCCCTTCGACGGGCGAGTCCGTGTCGTGGGCGTGAACGTCGGTGATGATTCCCATGTGCACCGGGGCCGAGACCGCGAGCATTGCTCCTGCCATACACAACACTGCCAGCCACACCGCGACCGATGGGAGCAAACGATTCCGATTCAACATTGAGCAGGCCTCCTTGATCCCTCTGTTCTGAAATCCATTCCTTGTCCGGTTCGGGTCAAGCCTAGCCGTATCTCCCGAAGACGACAAGGGTTGCAGCCGTTGGATCGGCGGCGTACGGTCATGACACCATGAACATCAGCGATTGGCAGAGAGATGTCCACGAAACGGCACGAGAACACGGGTGGTGGGATCGTTCGCGCAGCACGGGTGAAGTGCTGATGTTGATGGTCACGGAACTTGCGGAGGCGATGGAAGCGTATCGGATCGGGAATCCTCCGAGTGAGAAGATTCCCCGATTCACGCAGATCGAAGAGGAGCTTGCCGACTGCTTGATCCGCATGCTGGACTTCGCCGCCGCAGAGGGACTCGATCTCGAGGGAGCGCTTGCGGCCAAAGCGGCGTACAACGCAAGCCGGCCGTACAGACACGGCGACAAGTTGGCCTAGCGATCGTTCTGACAATCGTAGGGCTTGGCACCCGTGCCCAGCGCCGGTCGATCGGCCCCTTACGGTGCGGATTCTTCGCGAACCGCACTCCGCCCGTGGGCAAACGCGCGAAGGTTCTGCTCGACCACTGTGTCGCCCTTGCGAGAGAACATCGTCCGGATCGCTCGCTCGAAGATCCTCTGCTCCATCGGGAGGGCCTGCGAGAGTGCTCCCAGCAAGACGACATTCGCTGTCCGCAGCGACCCCGCCTCTTGAGCAAGTCTCTCCGCATCGATCCACTTGATCGCTGCTCGCGAGGCGAGCTGCTGACGCAGAACTTCTTCATCCGGATAGTCAGGGATGTTCCGGATCGTCGTCGTGTTACTGAAAACGACCCCGTCATCGGCGAGCATCGGGAGGTGGCGCAGTGCTTCCAGCGGCTCCATCGCCAGGAGAACGTTGGCCGTTCCGACCGCGATCAGGTCGGATGCGATCGGTCGGTCGGAGAGCCGCAGGTGGCTGTGGACGGCTCCGCCACGTTGAGCCATTCCGTGAACCTCGGCCTGCTTGACTCGAAGGCCTTGATCAAGCGCTGTGCGCCCGATCAGCATCGCGATCGACAGCAATCCCTGGCCGCCGACACCGGCAAGAACGATGTCGCATTTCACTGTGGATCTCCTTTCGCATCTTGCCGGCAGCCGCGCGGGGGGCTCTCCGGTTTCCGGGTCGAATTGCTCCTCCGAAGCGTCTGAATGCATTCTCGTTGCGCAACGATGACCGATGGACCGTCGTAGATCAGTTCGCGAGCGATGATGGCGACGCTCTCTTCGTGACGATCGGCTCGCGGATTGATCGCGACGATGTGTTCGCGATCGACGCCGAGCGCTTCGCATAGCTGAGCGAATCGCCCGGTGGCTTGGGAGTCTTGTCCGCCGGTCATCGCCACCGTGCCGTTGTCAAGAAGGATGACCGTGATCGGCGTCTGCTCCGCCGTACAGTCGAGAAGGCCCGTCAATCCCGAATGAGCGAAGGTGGAATCTCCGATGACGGCGACGGCGGGCGATGTTCCCGCGTCAGCCGCCCCTTTGGCCATCGTGATCGATGCGCCCATGCACAAGCAGGTATCGATCGCTTCAAGCGGGGGCATCGCTCCCAACGTGTAGCAGCCGATGTCGGCGAACACTCGGCCTCGATCACGGTATGGCGCCATGGCCTGGTTGAGAGCGCGGTAGCTGTCGATGTGCGGACACCCTTGGCATAGTGCCGGGGGACGATTCCTGAGAAGGGGAGAAGGCCTGTGCCTTGCGTCGGCCGAAGGCGCGCCCGACGAACGGAACGCGCTGGCCACCGATTCGGGAGCAAGCTCGCCGGTGCGGGGGAGATGTCCGGTGAGCCGCCCGAAGATTTCCGGGGAGGATCGAAGCGGAAGGCCACGCAGGCGGGACTCCACGAACGGCGTTCCCTCCTCCAGTACGATGATCCGCGAACAGCGGGAGAACAGCGCTTCAATCCGTCGAACCGGAAGGGGATACTGCCCGATCTGCAGCCAAGGATGGCGAACCTTGCCGCCGAATGTTTCTTGGACGTAGTTCCCGGCGATGCCGCAGCTGACGATTCCCAAGGACGCATCCCCTTCCAGGGAGAGTGTGCTGAACGGGCTTTCTTCACTGGCTTCCACGAGCGCCTGCTGTTGCTCCAACAATCGGAGATAGCGGGCGCGAGCGTGAGCGGGGAGCAGGATGAAGCGCTGCTTGTCATTGGGAAGAGAGAATGGGTTCTGGGGGCGTGATCCGTCCTCGTGGATCTCCACGTCAGCGCGGGAATGCGCGAGGCGCGTCGTCAGCCGGAGCAGTACCGGCAGTTCGTGCCTTTCGGAGAACTCGAATGCATAGATCGCAGCATCGTAGGCCTGTTGCTGGTCGGCAGGCTCAATGCAGGGCACGAGGGCCATTTCTCCATACAACCTCGAATCTTGTTCATTTTGCGACGAATGCATGGAGGGGTCATCGGCGACGTTGATGAGCAGACCGCCGCGCGTCCCGATCAGAGCGGCGTTGATGAACGGATCGGCGGCGACGTTCAGCCCGACGTGCTTCATGCTCGCCATGGCGCGCCGTCCTGCGTAGCTCATCCCGACCGCCTCTTCCAGCGCCGTCTTCTCGTTCGACGACCAACGACAGTGAATCGATTGGGACGTGACGGCGACGTGGCGTTGAACGTACTCGGTGATCTCCGTCGACGGGGTCCCGGGGTAAGCGTATGCGCCCGACAGGCCGGCGTCGATCGCCCCCTGTGCGAGCGCCTCGTCTCCAAGTAAGAGGCGCGTGGCCAATTGGACCTCCTGGGTTGCTGCTTGAGTTGGGGGAGCGCCGACATCCGGCAAGAGAGACCCGACGAGAAGGATACGGAAGTCAGAGACGATTCCTCAAGCGAGCGTCTCATCAATCGGGTGACGTAGCGCTGGCTGGCAGCGAAGAACGTGCCAGAACGCCGCTTGTGCGGTGTTCTGGGGCTCGGTATACTGCCTGTCGATTCATCGACCGAAAGCAGGGAGGACCATTCATGGGGCTAGCCAAGAGCGTAGGCTTGATTGGGCATGCCGGTTCCGGCAAGACAACGCTCGCCACGGCGCTTCTCAAGCACGCTGGCGTGAAGGACGAGATCGCGTTCGATCCGTCGAAGGAAGAGCAGGATCGCGGCCATACGGTTGACATGCATTTTGGTTCATTCGAGCACAAGGGGACGCGGTTCACTTTGCTGGACACTCCCGGCGGCGATGAATTCGTAGAAGAAATGTACAAGGCAGTCTCCGTCGGCGATCTGTCGCTCGTCGTCATCCACGCGGAGAAGGGCGTGGAAGTGATGGCCGAGCGAGCATGGGAGTTGACCGGTGCCGCCGGACGCCCCGTGATGCTGTTTGTCAACCATATGGACAGCGAGAACGTCAACTACCAATCGATTCTTGGCGAGCTCACAGATCGACTCGACCGTGTTCTGGTGCCGCTTTACCTCCCGATTCGCGAGGGGGGAAAGTTTGTCGGCCTTGTGGACGTGCTGTCGCGGAAGGCGATTCGTTTCGAGGACAAGTCGAAAAAGGCCGTTCCGGCGGAGATGGAAGGCGATCTGGAGGAGTGGCGTGGCGTGGCTCTGGAAGAGATCTCGTCGGTGGATGACGGACTGATGATGAAGTTCCTTGAAGACGAGGAGATCAGCCACGAGGAACTGGCCAAGGCGCTGACGGCGGGAATCGCTTCTGGCGCTGTCGTTCCCGTTCTCTTTGGCGCAGCTTCGCAGGCGTACGGCGTGGGCACCCTGCTCACCGCGCTGAGCGAATTGACCCCTCAGAAAACCGGATCCGAAACGGGTCCTACGCGTGCCGTCGTGTTCAACCTGGACAATGACGCGTACTTGGGAAGGCTTTCGTATGTGCGTGTCCTGGACGGCACGCTCCATGAGGGCAAGGGATGCGTCGACGTTCCGTCGGGATCGAAAGTCGAGATCCGTGACCTCTATTCGATCGACGGCACGAAGCAGCATCGCGTATCCGAGGCGGCGGTCGGTGAGATCGTTGCCATCGGAAAGGCGGAAGATTTGACGATCGGAGCGACGATTGCCGCATCAAGCGATGCCGAGGCATTCGAACTGATTCCATTCCCGAAACCGGTCTTCTCCAGAACGATCGTTCCCAAGAGTCAATCCGATGTCGAGAAAATGAGCGGAGCGATCAAGGAACTCGTGACGGCCAAGGCTACGGTGAATCTTGCGCGTGATCCGGTCACCCATGAGATGATTCTCTGGGGGATGGGCGAGGTGCACCTAGGCCTGTTCTTGACCCGGCTCAAGAATCGCTACAATGTCTCGTTGGAGACGCAGCGCCCCCGGATCCCCTACAAAGAGACAATCCGCAAGAAGGCGGAAGCCAAGTACCGTCACAAGAAGCAGTC
Source organism: Candidatus Bipolaricaulota bacterium (assembly GCA_003979035.1). Classification (GTDB taxonomy): domain Bacteria; phylum Bipolaricaulota; class Bipolaricaulia; order UBA7950; family UBA9294; genus RXOA01. Next base: position 12,655 of record RXOA01000123.1, on the reverse strand, counting down.
CGGCGGGCGCGGGCAGTTCGGGGAAGTCGTGCTGCGGATCGAACCCTTGAAGGACAAAGAGTTCGAGTTCGTCGACGCGATCAAAGGTGCGACGATTCCCGGTCAGTACATTCCCGGCGTGGAGAAGGGTGTCATCGAAGCGATGGAAGAAGGAAACCTCGCCAAGTTCCCGGTCACGCATGTCACTGCGACGGTGTTCGACGGGGGCTACCATCCTGTGGACTCATCGGAGTTGGCGTTCAAGCTTGCGGCCAGAAACGCTTTTCGGAATGCGTTCGACGAGGCCGATCCGGTACTCCTTGAGCCGGTCATGACGATCGACGTGCGAGCCCCGGAGGAATTCACCGGCGATGTGGTCAGCGATCTCAACGGGCGTCGGGGTAGGATCCTCGGCATGGAGCCCATGGGGCGGACGACGGTGGTCAAGGCCGAGGTCCCTCTCTCGGAAGTGCAGAGCTATGCCCTCGACCTGAAGTCCCTAACTCAGGCCCGCGGTACATTCCAAATGGACTTCCTGCGCTACCAGCCGGTCCCGGGCAATGTCCAGGAGAAGGTTATCGCCGAGGTGGCGGCACGCAACTCCGAATGAACGTACTCCATTGCATGCAACGGGTACCGGCAACGGTTTGCCCAGAGGCACGACTGCGTGAGGCTCTCCAGGTGATGGATGAGCATGGGTTCGGTCTCTTGTTGGTTGCCACGAAGGAAGGGCGACTTGACGGATTCCTGACGCGTGCATTCCTGAACTCGGTGACCGATTGGGAACAGGCCGTCGGCGATGTCCGTTTCGAGGCGAAGTTCGCCGTGGCGCCCGAAGATACTCTGGAAAAGGCAGCCCTGATCCTGCTTGCCAACCAGCTTGTGCTTCTCCCGGTGGTCGAGGGGGGGCGTTTGGTGGGGATCGTGACCCAGGGCGAGATCCTGCGTGCGATGGCTCATGGTCTTGGTGTCGGACTCGAGGCAATCCGCATCGTTGTGCTTGTCCGGCCCGAAAGCGACGATCTTTTCAGGATCCTGCACGTTCTCGAACGGCACGACGTGAGGCTTGTCAGCATGATTCGAGGGCGGAACGGAGCGAAACGCGAGCGAGTGATCCTTCGCGTTCAACACGTCGCCGACCGAGATGCGCTGTTCCGGGATCTTGATATCGCGCTCCAGGAAGAAAAAGGTGCCGACGAAGAACCGGAGCGTTTCTCCGGTGCGCAGACGTGCTCTGACGCGTGATGACACAATTCTCCGTGATCTCCTCCCGGCAAGAAATGTGTATTGAGATCACGGAGCGCGTCTCACGGATCGTCCGGGACTCGGGCGTCTCGGAAGGGATGTGTCTCGTCTCTTGTCCCCACACGACGGCAGGCTTGTTCGCCAATGAGAATGCTGATCCGGACGTCATCGATGACGTGCTCAAGGCGCTTGATGACATGGTGCCCCGGCAGGGGCCGTGGAGACATGGTGAAGGGAACTCTCCGGCTCACGTCAAAGCGATTCTGACCGGGGCGGCGCTGACTGTGCCGATTTCGGATGGTTGTGTTCAGTTGGGGCGATGGCAGGGTCTTTTCCTTGCGGAGTTTGACGGACCACGGAAACGGGTTGTGTCGGTTCAGATCTTGTCTTGACAGGTGCCATGCCCGTCGCTACAATCCGCAGCGACTGCGGGTTCGTGGAAGCGTGTACGTGCGAGCGTGCCAGCGTAGCTCAATCGGTAGAGCAACTGATTTGTAATCAGTGGGTTGTCAGTTCGATTCTGGCCGCTGGCTCACGCGGTTTTGATTTTGATGGAGGGGTACCGAAGCGGCCAAACGGGGCGGACTGTAAATCCGTTGGCGGATGCCTACGGGGGTTCGAATCCCTCCCCCTCCAATTGGCAACCCTCGGGGGTGTTGGATACACTGTCGCTTGGGTTGGAACGCCCGTGTAGCTCAGGCGGTAGAGCACCCCCTTGGTAAGGGGGAGGTCGTCGGTTCGACTCCGACCGCGGGCTCTAAAGCGCTTGCAGCAGGCGGCTGCAAACTCCCGTAGGTTCGGAGTCTTGAGTCGCGAGAAGCTAAGGAGGTTTGAAGAAGATGGCGAAGGAAGCGTTCCAGAGGACGAAGCCTCACCTCAACATCGGGACGATCGGGCATATTGATCATGGGAAGACAACGCTGACCTCGGCGATCACCAAAGTGCTCGCGGCCCAGGGGCAGGCGCGGGCGATGGCCTTTGAGGACATCGACAACGCTCCCGAGGAGAAGGCACGCGGAATCACAATCAATGTGCGTCACGTGGAGTACGAAACGGGGACGCGGCACTACGCGCATATTGATTGTCCCGGACATGCCGACTACATCAAGAACATGATTACCGGTGCCGCCCAGATGGATGGAGCGATCCTTGTTGTCGCTGCATCGGACGGGCCGATGCCGCAGACGCGCGAACACGTCCTATTGGCGCGCCAGGTGAACGTGCCGGCACTCGTCGTGTTCTTGAACAAGGTTGACCAAGTCGATGATCCCGAACTGATCGATCTCGTTGAAATGGAGATTCGCGATCTTCTGACCGAGTACGAATTCCCTGGTGACGAGATTCCGATCATTCGTGGGTCGGCCCTCAAGGCGATGGAACAGGGAGACGATCCTAGCCATCCCGATGCGCAGTGCATCACCGAGCTCATGAATGCGGTCGATGAGTACATTCCGCTTCCGGAGCGCGACGAAGATCAGCCGTTCCTCATGCCGATCGAAGATGTATTCTCGATCAAGGGGCGCGGCACCGTGGTCACGGGTCGCGTTGCGCGCGGAAAGATCACGCCGGGGATGGAAATCGAGATTGTCGGATTGCACGAACAGATCCAAAAGACGGTTGCAACCAGCTTGGAGATGTTCAACAAGGTGCTGGACTACGCGATCGCCGGCGACAACGCGGGAATTCTCCTTCGCGGAATCGACAAGGATGGCGTGGAGCGCGGACAAGTCATTGCCGCTCCGAAGACGATTACTCCCCACACGAAGTTCGAGGGCGAGGTCTACGTTCTGAGCAAGGACGAAGGTGGGCGCAAGAAGCCGTTCTTCAGCGGCTATCGCCCGCAGTTCTTCTTCCGCACGACCGACGTCACGGGGACCATCACGCTCCCTGAAGGCGTGGAGATGGTCATGCCGGGCGACCACGTGAAGATCATCGGCGAGCTTCTCCACCACGTCGCGATGGACGAAGGGCTCCGGTTTGCGATCCGCGAGGGCGGACGCACGATCGGCGCCGGCGTGGTCTCGAAGATCATCGAGTAGGAGACTGATGGCCAAGAAAGGCGAAATCGTCCTGAACGTTAGCCTCGCGTGCAGCGAGTGCAGCCGCCGCAACTACCATACAAAGCGGAACAAGAACAACACCCGCGAGAAACTTGCACTGCGTAAGTACTGCAAGTGGTGCCGGCAGCATACGGTGCACAAAGAGGTCTAGGCTAGAGACCTCAGAAGGAATACAGGCCCGTAGCTCAACTGGCAGAGCGTCCGACTCCAAATCGGAAGGCTAGGGGTTCAAGTCCTCTCGGGCCTGCAAGAGAAAGAAATGCAAAGCGAAGAAGGAGACGCAGGATGTTGCAACGGCTGACCGATTACTTCCGGGGCGTGCGTGGTGAAATCAGGCGTGTAAGCTGGCCAACGCGCAGTGAAGTGATTTCATTTACGGCGCTGATCATTCTGCTTGTTATCGTCCTCACTTTCTACATCTGGGGCGTCGATACCATCCTGCAGATTCTGATTCGGTTCCTCTCACTACTCTAGGGGTAAGCGCCATGCGGATGAAGAAGTGGTACGCCATTCAGACGTACGCCGGCTCTGAGCTGAAGGTCCGAGATGACCTGAACGAGCGCGTCGAAAAGCGGAGTCTGGAGCGAGCGTTTGAGCGGTTCACCGTGGAAGGTGAGCCAACGTACTTCCTTGTTCCGGTCGAGGAAGTCATCACTTCCCGGAGCCGTCGTGGCAGTGGCATCGAATACCGGATCCCCTACGAATATGATCTGGTGGCGCGTCCGAACGAGCGCATCACCAGAGGCGAAATCATCGCGCGGAAGCCGCCGCGTCATGCGGAGCAGAATTCCCGCGTCGCCGAGATCGAACCGTTTACCCGCGTCATCATCGAGATGACGAACCGAAACGAAGAGGAATATCTCGTTGCGGGTGAGAAGCGAATCCGCCGAGATATTCGGATCAACGAGAAGATTCGGAACGGCGTCCCGCTGACGAGTGACAGCGACGAGCGATATGTGGTCACGAATCGGGGTACCATTGTGGGGCGCGACAAGATCAAACGGGTGACATTCGAGGACGCCGACGGGAAATCGCGAACGCGGCTCATCGACGAGAAGTACCTTGCCAAACTGAAGCACGGCCAAGAGCTTGTTGCGGGTGACTTGATCGAACGGGAACACACGATTGCCGCGCGTGCGTCGGGGTTGCTGAAGGTCAAGGAGTACAAAGACAAGCGCGTCGTCAGCATTCAGCGCATTGAGAAGCGCCGTATCTTTCCGGGATATGTTTTCGTTCGGATGGGGCTTGAAGATACGGAGATGATGGAATTGATCGATGGGATCAAGGGAGCGGTGCGTTACGTCGGCTCACGCTACAAGCCGATGCCGATTGAAGGCCCGGAGATGAAGGTCATCAAACGCAAGGCAGGACTCCTGGAGATCCCGACGGCCGTGGCAGCGGCTGCGGCAAGTGGTGAGCCGAAGATTGAGATCGACTTCTCGGTCGGCGAGGTCGTGGAAATTGTCGAGGGTCCATTCGCCGATTTCACGGGCGAGGTCAAGGAAATCGACAAGGACGCGGAAGAAGTCACCGTGATGGTCAAGATCTTTGGTCGCGAGACCCCAGTACGACTTGGGTTCGACGGAATCGAGAAACTCTAGTCGGAGGGTCGGGAGGGACACATGGCAAAAAACGTTGTTGGGATCATCAAACTACACATCCCAGCGGGACAGGCAACGCCGGCACCGCCGGTCGGGCCTGCGTTGGGCGAGCACAAGTTGAACATCATGGAGTTCTGCAAGAAGTTCAACGAGGCAACCAAGGGGGAAACGCCCGGCGTCGTGATCCCGGTGGTCATCACGGTATACCTCGGAGGGAAGTACGACTTCATCCTGAAACAGCCTCCTGCAGCGGAGTTGATAAAAATGGCCGCTGGGGTAAAATCTGGTTCCGCAGAACCGAACCGTAGCAAGGTTGCCAGAATCACCGAAGAGCAAGTCCGGCGGATTGCCGAACGGAAACTGCCCGACTTGAACACACTCGATGTGGACGCCGCGATGCAGATCATCAAAGGCACGGCGAAGAACATGGGTGTCGAGGTGGTGGCAAGGTGAAACGAAGCAAGCGCTACGAAGGAGCGGTCGCCCAGGTCGATGGGAAGCAGTTCTACGATCTGAACGGTGCGATCGAAAAGCTGAAAGTCTCGGCCTCTGCGGGGTTTGATGAGACGGCGGAAATCGCGCTGAATCTGGGGATCAAGCCGCAGCAGCAAGTTGTCCGCGGAACATGTAGTCTGCCGCACGGTACCGGCAAGAGCGTTCGTGTCTTGGTATTTGCCAAGGGCGAGAATGTCACCGAGGCCGAGCAAGCGGGGGCGGACTTCGTTGGCGGAGACGATCTTGCAAAGAAGATTCAGGATGGCTGGCTGGAGTTCGATAAGGTCGTCGCGACTCCTGACATGATGCCCGTGGTCGGAAAACTGGGGAAGGTGCTCGGCCCTCGCGGGCTGATGCCGAGCCCGAAGACGGGGACCGTGACCAAGGATGTCGGGAAGATGGTCGAAGAACTGAAGAAGGGAATGGTCGAGTTTCGCGCTGATCGCCATGGGATCGTCCACAGTGTCTTCGGGAAGTGCTCATTCGAACCCGAGATGCTCAAGGAGAACCTGATTGCGATGCTGAAGAGCGTGTATGAAGCCAGGCCGGAAGAAGGTGTGAAGGGACGCTACCTGAAGAAAGTCTGCGTGTCTTCCACCATGGGGCCCGGTATCTTGCTCGACCTGGGAGAAGTCTCGGCCATCACCGAGCAGGGGTAGGGAGATCCGATGCCGACGCAAGCGAAGATCGATGAAGTCGAGCGCCTGAAAGGGATCCTGGAACAGGCCACCGGCTTGGTGTTGGCCGACTACCGTGGGTTGACGGCCAACGAGATGGTCGAACTGCGCCAGAGATGCAGCCGTGCGGGCGTCACCTACCGTGTCGTGAAGGACACCTTGGCCCAGATTGCGGTTCGTGAGATGGGCAAGGGTGAACTCGCCGAGCTGATTTCGGGTCCGATTGGTGTGGCGGTTGGATACGATGACCCGGTGGCGGTGTTTAAGGTCAGTGAGGAATGTCGGAAAGCATACGCGCCGAACTACGAGCTTCGGGGCGGCCTTTTCGAGGGTGCGCTTGTTGCGGAAGCGGATGTGAAGCGGTATGCGCAGCTTCCGTCACGCGAGGAGTTGCTGGCCAAGCTGGCGATGTTGTTGGCGAGCCCGATGCGGGCGCTGGCAGTCATGTTGAAGGCGAAGATACGCGAATTGGCGATTGTGCTTGGCGAAGTTGCAAAGCAACCGAGAGCCGACCAGCCACAAGAGGAGGAAGCAGATGGGTAAGGTAGAGATCCTTCAGGAAATCGAGAACATGTCCGTGAAGGACCTGGCTGACCTCGTGGAGATGATTGAGGAGCGGTTCAACGTCTCTGCGGCCATGGCGGCGCCGGTTGCGGTTGCGGCGGCCCCGGGGGCGGCGACGGAGGAAGCCGGAGGCGCTCCGGACACGCTGAAGGTCGTCCTTACAAGTGCCGGTCAGAAGAAGATTCAGGTCATCAAGGAGATCAAAGAGATCACCGGGAAGGGCCTGAAGGAATGCAAAGAGGTCGTGGACGCTCTGCCCGCCGTGATCAAGGAAGGTATCGGTGGCGACGAGGCGACGAGCATCAAGGAGAAGCTGGAGGCTGCCGGCGCGGAAGTTGAGCTCCAGTAGTCGCCGGACAAGGCGGAATCGCGGTTACGACTGCAGTCGCCTTGAGAGATTCCAGACTGCCTTAGGGCGCATGTCGCCTTAGGGCAGGCTTCTTTTTTCGCTGGGGGGACCATGAGGCAAAGAGAGCGAAAGTCCTACGGACGCATCCAAGAGGTTCTGCCTCCCCCGTACTTGTTGCGGGATGTGAGGGAGTCGTTCGGGAAATTTGTCGAAGAAGGTATCAAACGGGCATTCGCTGACGTGTCACCGATCGTCGGGCACGGCAAGGATGGCTTGTCTCTTGAACTCCTCGATCCGTACCTTGGAGAGGCGCGGAACAGCGAGCGTGAATGCAAAGACAAGGATCTGTCGTATTCAAAGCCGTTGCGGGTGACGGCCCGGCTGTTGCAGGAAGGCGGGCTTATCCAGGAAACCGAACTCTATATCGGCGACTTCCCGATGATGACCAACCGCGGCACGTTCATCATCAACGGTTCGGAGAATGCGCTCGTCAACGAGCTGACAAGATCCCCCGGAGTCTATTTCACCCGTGAGGACAAGCAGCAGTTCAAGGGGCATGTGCTTCCTGAGCTGGGCGCGTGGCTCGAGATTACGCTGGACACGAAGCGAATGCTGTTGCGAGCGAATCTCGATCGCAAGGGACGCGTGCTCGTCACGACGCTTCTCAAGGCACTGGGGCTCGATGAAAAGCGGATCATGTCCTACTTCGGGTTTGATGTGTCCCCGGTCAGCGTGGAGACCCTCGAGCCTTACCTCGGAGCCCGTGCTTCGAGGGACATCGGAGCCGCCGACAAGGTCATCGTTGAAGCGGGTCAGATGCTTGCGAAGGAGCATCTCGGACCGATCGCGGCCGCGAAGCTCGAATCGGTGCGGCTTGTAGATCGGTTCGTGCAGAAGACGCTTGAGGACGATCAGATCCAGACGCAAGAGGAAGCGCTTCGTCTTGTCTATCATCGGCTTCGCCCCTCCGATCGAGCGTCGGTCGCTCAGATGGGAGAATACATCGAGAACCTCTACTTCCATCCGCAGACCTACCACCTCTCCGCGGTCGGCCGATTCAAGGTGAATCGGAAGCTGGGGATAGAGCTTCGTCAACCGGTGCTCTACTTGGCGGACATCGTGCGAACGATCAAGTATCTGCTCGAGGTCCCGAGCAATGAGGCGCTGCTCGACGAGAAAGATCATCTGGCCAACAAGCGAGTTCGTCTTCCAGGCGAGCTTGCCGAGAACGCTTTGCGCACCGGGCTTGTCCGGATGGCGCGAATCGCGCGGGACAAGCTGTCCAAGTATGCGCTGGATGAGAAAGACACGATTCGTCGGCTGATTTCGACGCGAACCGTACAAGGCGCAATCAATCAGCTTTTCTATACAGGCAGGTTCTCGCAGTTCCTCGAGCAGACCAATCCGTTGACCGAGCTTACGCACAAGCGCCGGCTGTCTGCGCTGGGCGGAGGGCTGACCAAGCGCCGAGCGAAGATCGAAGTTCGCGACGTTCACACGTCGCACTACGCGCGGATTTGCCCGATCGAAACGCCCGAAGGGCAGAACATCGGGCTGATCACTTCGCTGGCGACCTATGCTCAGATCAACGAATTCGGATTCCTTGTGGCACCGTACCGACGTGTTCGGGAGGGTCTTGCCACGGACGAGATTGTCTACTTGATGGCGGACGAAGAGGAGAAATATCGGATTGCTCCAGCGACGACGCCGGTCGACGATGATGGAAAGCTCCTTGGAGAACGGGTGGAAGTTCGCACGGGGCGGGAAGACGTGCGGTACGAAAACCCGGAAAACGTCGACTACATCGGTGTGTCTCCCAAGGCGCTTGTCGGCGTATCGTCAACGTTGATTCCGTTTCTCGAGCACGATGACTCGAACCGTGCGCTGATGGGGGCCAACATGCAGCGGCAATCGGTTCCCCTGCTTCGCCCGGAGGCGCCGCTTGTCGGAACCGGCGTAGAGCGTCAGGCGGCCATGGATTCGGGGATGCTCCTCGTATCGGAAGAAGAGGGAACCGTCGAAGAAGTCGACGCGAGCAAGGTTGTCATCCGGAAGGGTCGGAAGCGTTTCAATTACGACTTGGTGAATTATGAGCGGTCGAATCAAGACACGATCCTTCATCAGCGCCCGGTTGTGAGCGAAGGGGATAAAGTCCATGTCGGGACGCTGCTTGCGGACGGACCGTCGAGTGACCTAGGGGAATTGGCGCTTGGGCGAAACCTGCTTGTTGGGATCATGCCGTTCGAGGGCTACAACTACGAAGATGCGATCGTCGTCAGCGAGCGATTGGTCCGTGAGGACTTGCTGGACTCGATCCACATTCAAGAGTTCGAGGTCAAGGCAGAGGAGACGAAACTGGGGCCGGAAGAAATCACCGCCGACATCCCGAACATCTCCAAAGAAGACCTCAAGAACCTGGATGAGCATGGAGTCGTGCGTGTGGGGACGGTCATCCGCACCGGGGACATCCTTGTTGGCAAGATCACGCCGCGGGGAGAATCCGAACCGACCCCCGAAGAGAAGATCTTCCGCTCGATTTTCGGAGAGCGAGCGAGAAACGTCAAGAATACCTCTCTTCGCATGTCTCCCGTCTCGGGGACGGCGAAGGTGATCAAGGTCAAGCGGTTTCTTCGGGAACAGGGCGACGAGCTTGACGCCGGCGTCAATGAGCTGGTCAAGGTGTTCGTGGCGCAGCGCAAGAAGATCTCGATCGGCGACAAGCTTGCCGGGCGGCACGGGAACAAGGGGGTCATTTCGCGCGTCTTCCCCGTCGAGGAGATGCCCTACTTGCCGGATGGAACGCCGGTCGACATCGTGCTCAACCCGATGGGTGTGCCGTCGCGCATGAACCTCGGACAGATCTTCGAGGCGAACCTCGGCTGGCTGGCGCATCTCAAAGGTGAGTTGGTGGCCACGCCGATCTTCGATGGTGCGCAAGAGGACGAAATCCTCGACGAGCTTCACGACGTTCGCGTGAAGCACGGTCTGGGCGCCGGCGATGACCATGATGGGAAGGTCGTTCTTCGGGATGGGCGAACCGGTGAAGCGTTCAAGCGGCCGATTACTGTCGGCTACATGTACATCCTCAAGCTCGAGCACATCGCCGACGAGAAGATCCACGCTCGCTCGACCGGACCCTACGCGTTGATCACCCAACAGCCGTTGGGCGGAAAAGCGCAGTTCGGCGGACAGCGCCTTGGTGAGATGGAAGTGTGGGCGCTTGAAGCGTACGGGGCATCGGCGCTGTTGCAGGAGATGCTCACCTTGAAGTCGGATGATACCCGAGGGCGGATCCAGCTCTACAAGGCGATCCTCAAAGGCGAGGAGTTTCCGGAGCCGGGTCTACCGGAATCGTTCCGCGTGCTGCTTCGTGAACTGCGCAGCTTGGGCTTGAACCCTCTGATTTACGACAGAAACGATCACGAGATGGACATTGCCTAGCAAGCTGAATCCGGCGGTGCGAGTTCGTGCCGCCGGGTTCGTCATTTTTCGCAACGCAGCACCGGGCACAACGGAGTACCTCCTTCTCCGGCATTGCAACGGTAGCCATTGGAGCTTCCCCAAGGGACATCTCGAACCTGGAGAGCCCGAGCTTGCCGGCGCACTGCGTGAGACGTTGGAGGAGACGGGGCTGAATGCCAACGAGCTCGAAAAGATCCCCGACTACCAACAGGAGATTGTCTATCGTTACACGCTCGGCACCGATGGGGCGACGCGACGCGGCGTCCCCGCAGGCCGCGACGCCCTCGTCGAAGTCGAGAAGACGGTCATCTTCTTCCTCGCGTGCAGCACAACGGAGGAGATTCGCCTCTCGTCAGAGCACAGCGAGTTTCGCTGGGCGACCTGTGAACAGGCGGCGGGGTTGTTGATTCACGATGGTCTGGATTCCGTGCTGTCCTCGGCCGACGCCTTTCTACGGCGGCGAATCTCGAGACGGTGACGCCCCAACTCGGGCCTCGATCCTCTCGCCGACGGCACAATGGCGGGCCGCTCTCTTCTGAACGGGATCCTCAAGAGCCTGTGCGAATCGCCAAACAGACGGCCTCGGTTGCACTGATCGGAAGCCACAGGTCCCATTCTCCCGAGGGGAGCTCCAGTCCGTCGATCAGCAGGCTGACTGTGGGCGGTTCTCCGCCCTCCGCCACGCTCGCGGATGCGTCGGTCAGCTCGACGGCGTCGACCGGCACCGTGGCTCGGTCGTCAATGAACGTGATGCTCACCGGCAACACGAGGTTCGCGCCTGGTGAGCCGGTCTCGGTTCGCGGAACAGCGAATCCGCTGACTTCCGTTCGCCAGAGTGAGGAAATCCTCATCCCGAGGCTGAGATGAAGGGGCGTGGCGGACGGAACGTTCACGGTCTCGGTAGGGTGAACTGCGGCAAGGGCGGCCAGCGAGGGCGCGTTCGCCGCGCCGGCTGTCGCGCGGAGAGGAGCCCCCTCGGCATCCTCTCCCGCTGAGAACAACCCCGCGTGCGTATGCCAATCCGTCGACGGAGCCTCCGCAGAGGCGATGGATCGTTCCATCGTCGCCGGCGGCTTGGCTTGCCCGGCGATCCATCGCCGACCCGTCGGCTGCAACGGATCGTCGGCGGGGTCAACGCGATCCACGAGGCATCCCGAAGGCGAGATCAGTTCCACGACAGCGCCGGTGTCGGGCAGTCGAAGCAGATCAGGATCCGACGAGGCGTCGGCGTAAACGACTTGAGCCGTGATCCCGTGGACCGCTTCATCGCTGCGGCGTTCGAAGATTCCGTGGTCGGCGAAGGTCGGCTGTGAAAGAGCGAACGAAACCCAAACAGTGTATGGGTTGAGTTCCGTGCGCTGCAGAAGCGGGTCGCTCCGAGCTTCGAGAGGAACCCCCTGGAGAGGGATTGCGGACCAACTTGCAGGCTCGTCGGTCGGGCGCCATCGAAGCGTCCATCCCCGAAGATCTACGGGCTGGGTACCTATGTTGCGAAGCTCGATCCATTCGTGTTCCGGGGAGGCTTCCGTCCCCGACCACGCGATCTCGGAGATAATGATTCCATCGCAGACGCTTTCGGCGCCTCCTCCGGCGGAGAAGACGAACACGGTCACTTGGGCCGATGCGCAGGCGCCTTCGGGGTCGCACGCCTCGAAGGAGATGGTCTCCGGACCTGTGTAATCGTCATCAGGGCGATAGGTCAATCCACCTGTCGAAGGATCGAATTCGATCAGATCGCCGTGTTGAGGCGAACTCGTGAGGCGGTAGAGAACAGGAGCCCCCTCCGGATCCTCCGCAGGAAGGTTGAGCGAAACGGCGATGCCGCTGGTCGCATTGGTACTGATATCCGCCGTGACCGGAGGGTCGTTGATCGGACGAACCAGGACATTGACGATCTTGCGTACGCAGCTACCTTCACGGTCACACGCCTCGATCGTAAACCGATCGGGACCGGAGTAGCCGGGTGCCGGAACGTACCGGTAGGTTCCGCTCGCTGGATCGAGGTTGTCGACGCTCCCGCTTCTCGGCAGCGTCAACAGGCGGACTTCGACGTTCGTGCTGTCGGGATCAGCGACATCGAACTGCTGTCGGATCGGTTCGTCTTCATTGGTGACGAAGTCCCGTGCCGAGAGCTCGGGCGGGTCATTGACGGGGGTGACCTTCAAGGAGAAGGTGGCGTTGTCGCAGGCGCCGTCGGGATCGCAGACCTGGTAGACGAAGCTG
>RXOA01000122.1 GCA_003979035.1 Candidatus Bipolaricaulota bacterium | reverse complement strand
GACCAAGCGATCGACACCGAGCGCGAAGCCGCCGTGCGGCGGCGCACCGTATTCCAGCGCGCGTAAGAAGAAGCCGAAGCGCAGCTCCGCCTCGTCGGGTGAGATGCCCAACAGCCGGAAGATCTGCTCCTGCATCGGCCGCTGGTGTATACGGATGCTTCCGCTGCCCAGCTCCATTCCGTTGAGGACCAAGTCGTAGGCATTCGAGGACACGGACAGCGGATCCTCAGCCATCCGGCCTACATCGGCGGCTGCGGGAGACGTGAAGGGATGATGCGCGCTCGAGAGCTCTCCCGCCTCGTTTAACTCAAACAGCGGGAAGTCGGTGACCCAGAGGAAGTTCCATTCGTTCCGCAGGAGACTCTCTTGTTTGGCGACCGCGAGACGGAGTGCGCCCAGCGGACCCTCGATGCCATGCCCCGCAAGGATCAGCATCAGGTCACCCCGCTCGGCGCCGAATGCCGAGGCGAGTCCGGCGAGCTGCTCTTGCTGGAAGAACTTGGAGATCGACGATGTGACGGTATCGTCTATCTTCATCCAGACCATGCCCTTTGCGCCGGCGTGCACGGCAACGCCCTGCAATTGATCCAAGGCGGAGCGCGAGTAGCTGGAGCAACCCTTGGCCAGAATGCCCGCTACTTTGCCTCCGGCGGTCACGGCCTCGGTGAACACGCGAAAGTCGCAGTTCGCGACGAGTTCGGATAGGTCCTGAATCTCCATGCCGAAGCGCAGGTCGGGCTTGTCGGAACCGAATCGGCGCAGGGCTTCGGCATGCGTCAGCCTCGGGAAAGGGACGGGAAGATCGATACCCAACGTATCTCGGAAGGTCTTGGACAACGCGCCTTCCAGTGCCGAGAGGATCTCGTCTTTGCCTTTAGGGAACGACATTTCCAGGTCGAGTTGCGTGAATTCGGGCTGCCTGTCAGCGCGCAAGTCCTCGTCACGGAAGCACTTGACCATCTGAAAGTAGCGATCGATCCCGCCGATCATGAACAGCTGCTTGAACAGCTGAGGCGACTGCGGAAGCGCGTAGAACGACTTGGGGTGCATCCGGCTTGGCACCAGAAAGTCACGGGCTCCCTCGGGCGTCGACTTGGTCAGAAAGGGGGTCTCGATCTCCCAAAACCCCTCGTCTGAGAAGTACTCACGGATGCTTCGGAAGACGCGATGGCGCAACTCAAAACTGCGTTGAAGCTTCTCGCGGCGAAGATCGACGTAGCGATAGCGCAAGCGAGTCTCCTCGGTCGTGTCCGAGCCGTCGCTCTCCACCAGAAACGGCGGTGTCTTCGATCGGTTGAGGATGACCAACTGCTTGGCACGGATCTCGATCTCCCCCGTGGCCATATCAGGATTGACGTTCCCCTCACTGCGAGGAGAGACGATCCCGGTGACCTGGATGACATCTTCGCGATTGAGTGTGTGGGCCTCGTCGAGCCCCTGCGAATCACCGTCGAACAGCAATTGGACGAGCCCGGACCGGTCGCGCAGATCGACAAACGTGATCGCTCCGAAATCGCGGCGGCGATTGACCCATCCAGCCAGGGTCACGGTCTGTCCCAGATCTGTCGACGACAGCTGTGCGCAATAGTTCGTTCGCATGGTGACTCTCCTTCAGCAACCGTTCGTTCACGAGATTATAGGGAGCGGCCTAGGTCACGCAATCGAGACATCGTGATGAACGGGTCGCTCCTTCTTATGTCCGAGGGGGATCGTCGTGCTCGTCTCCGTCTCGTGCGGCGTGTGCGAAGCCGACGAACAGCGCAACGGCCAACAAAGCGGTCGTTGCCAAGTCAAGACCGAGCCCAAATGCCAGCGGCACCCTCACGTACAAGAACGCTGTCAAGAGCAGACCGACCGCCCATGACGAGATGAGCGCGAGCGCCGACTGCTGAAGCACAAACCTGCGCTTTGCGTCCGCCTCGATGGGGGATCGTTCCAGCGAGCCGAACCGATGTCCAGTGTTCCATGCGTGAAGGATGAGCGCGAGCGCCACGATGGGAAAGAGCGGATACAGGCCCAAGAAGACGGCCAATCCCACGATCGCGCTGGCCGCAATCAAGAGGATGTCGGACGACAGCGAATGCGGTGCGACGCGCAGCAGCACCACGGCGGCCGCCGAAAGCACGGCGACGGTCAGGGCATAGCTGATCATGCCCTGCACGAGGGCCGGGGCCATCAGAAGCACCGCGGCGGTGACCCAGAGAGTCGTCGTGACCGGCTTCATACATGCCTCCTGAAGAACGAAACGCCCAAATCGCGCTCGATCGCCAGCGCGAGAGGCTCTGCGATGTCCCAGTTCACGATACGTGTTCCCGTGCGCACCAGGCTGTCCAGGAACAACGACCGCCGCAGGCGGGCCATGCGCTCGGCAATCTGAGCCGACGGGAACGACGCGATCTGCTCCGCTTCCCAGGTCGCGGCATGCGGGCAGACGAGAAGGACGGAG
>RXOA01000121.1 GCA_003979035.1 Candidatus Bipolaricaulota bacterium | reverse complement strand
TTCGTCGGCTGCACGCCCTCCCTGTTGCGGCGAGGAATTGCCCGCGGAACCTACAGTCTGCTTGAGGCGTGCGGCGTCGACTTCGCCGTTCTCGAAGACGAGACGTGCTGCGGCCATCCGTTCTTGGCGATGGGAATGCCCGATCGAACCCGCCAAGCCCTTGACGAGAACCTGGAACGCATTCGACAGTCCGGTGCTGAGACGCTGGTTTTCGCCTGCCCGGGCTGTCTCCGAACATTTCGCGAGGACTACGTGAAACTGACGGGACATCCGCTTCCGGTGCATGCCATGCACATCACCGAGTACCTCGCGGAATTGCCGGCGTTCCGCGAACTGAGGCTGAAGAGACAAGGCCGTTTGGTCACTTATCACGATCCATGCACGTTGGGACGATCCCTGGGAATCCTTGGTCCCCCGCGTCAGTTGATCGATGCCATCCCCGGCGTGAAGCGACAGGAAATGCCGCGTAACGGCTCGCAGTCGTTCTGCTGCGGCAGCGGAGGGTTCGTGCGTACCGACCATGAAGGGCTTTCCATCGCAACGGAAGCCGAGCGCTTCGCCGAAGCGCTTGCCACCGGAGCAGATACCATCGTCAGCGCCTGTCCGGCATGCCAGACGGCGTTCCTCGACGCCAAGCAGCGGGCGAGCATCTCCAGCTCGGTGGACGTGCTCGACATCGTCGAGCTGCTTGCCGCGGCGCTGTGACGGAGGAGACCGTGATGAACGCAACAGCTGCTCGCCGCGATTTGATTCGCAATGCCTGGAAAACCGTTGCCGACTCGGGAATCCCGATTTACCCGATGCGCGCTTCTGTTCAGGCGATGGAGAATCTCGGATGCGACATGGCCCCGGCACAGCCACTGCTCAGCGACGGGGAAGCGCTCTTTCGAGCCGACCGGCTCGATGATCTCCTCGTCGTGATGGCGAAAATCAATACCCTGACGATCGAGCAGCTCGCGAAGGTGCGCCGGGACGAGCCCGGCACATGGGAAGCCTACCGGAAGGACCTCCCGGCAGCGCCACCCCTCGCCCCTTCTCAGATCCCGATCGATTCCCGGATCTACGAGGATCGTATCCTTGGCGCGTGGTTGGGGAAGTGCGCAGGGACAGCGTTGGGCGAGCCGGTAGAAGGGTGGTCGCGTGATCAGATTCTCCGCGAGCACAGGCAAATCCGATCGTATGTCGGTGTCCCGAATCTTGTCAATGACGATACGGCCTATGCCCCGTTGCTGCTCCATGTTCTTGATGAGCGCGGCGTCGGCTGGACAAGTCGCGATCTGGCACTCGAATGGCTCTGCCACCTGCCGTTCGCCTACACGGCGGCGCAAGCGGCCCTCGACAACATCGCGGCCGGAGTCATGCCACCGGAAAGCCGATGGTTTCGCAACCCGTGCGGCGCCTGGGTCGGAGCGCAAATGCGAGGGGAGATTCACGGATTGGTCGCACCGGGCTCGCCTCGGATCGCGGCCGAATTCGCCTTCCGAGACGCCTCCATTTCCCACTATCGCGAAGGCGTCGACGGTGAAATCTACGTTGCCGCAGTCACATCGCTTGTCGTGGCCGGCTTGCCTGTGGAAGACGCCTTGGTCGCGGGATTGGAGCACCTCCCGGGCGCGAGCCCCCTCATCGCGGTGGTCGAGGCAACCATCGATTGCTGCCGGAGGTCGAGCGACGAGGCGTTGGTCGCGAAGTGGATCGAACAGACATTTGGACGCTACCACTGGATTCACTGTATTCCCAGTCTTGCCTGCGCTGTTGCCGGGTTAATCCTCGGCGAAGGGGATTTTGAGCAGTCTCTCCTGAGAACGCTCCATCTCGGGTTCGACACCGACTGCACTGCAGGGCTGGTCGGTGCCCTCGTCGGCGGATCGCTCGGCGCGTCATCGCTCCCACAGAAATGGATCGAGCCGCTTGGCGATGTTCTGCCGACCTATGTGATCGGTTTCGAGACGCTTCCCTTCAATGATCTCGTCCACTGGACCTCGAAGTGGGGCCGAGTCATCGCACCAAGCGCCTGTTCGCCGGGACCAACGCGGCTTTGAACACTTGGATCAAGCGAAAGGAGAACCACCTGTGATCGCAGTGGTTGGCAGTGCCAATATAGACTTGACGACGAGACTACCCCGCATCCCTCGACCGGGAGAGACGATTCGAGGAACCAGCCTGCTGTGCTCTCCCGGTGGCAAGGGGGCCAATCAAGCCGTGGCGGCGGCCTATCTCGCCCCCACCGAGGTCGTCGCGTTCTTCGGTCGAATCGGAACGGATCCGTCTGGAGACGATATTCTCGACAGCCTACGGAAAGCAGGCGTCGACATGCGGGGCGTGGAACGCGATCCGGAACAACCCACGGGAACGGCAACAATCTGGGTCGAAGATTCCGGAGAGAACGCCATCGCCTATGTGCCGGGAGCAAACGCTTCCGTCAATCGCGCATTCATCGATCGCGTCTTCCCCGCTGTCGCCGCTGCGGATGTCCTTCTGCTCCAACTTGAAATACCGATCGAGTCGATTGCCTACTTGTTGGACAAACTGGATCCCGAACGTCCATTCG
Organism: Candidatus Bipolaricaulota bacterium; assembly: GCA_003979035.1. Classification (GTDB taxonomy): domain Bacteria; phylum Bipolaricaulota; class Bipolaricaulia; order UBA7950; family UBA9294; genus RXOA01. Next base: position 5,935 of record RXOA01000121.1, on the reverse strand, counting down.
TCATCCTTGATCCCGCCCCGGCGCAGGACCTTTCCCCGCTGCCGCTCAGCCGAATCGACGTTCTCACGCCGAACCGAGGAGAACTTGCAGCCATCACGGGGATCGAGGAGCTGCGGTCGGCGATGGCTCGGATCCGGGAGCTTGGAGTTCGTCGCGTCGTCTGCAAATCGGGAGCGGAGGGAGCGTACGTTCTCGCGGCGGATTCCACGACATTGGAGCTTCTCGCCCCCCCCAAGATCGATCCCGTCGATACGACCGCCGCCGGAGACGCGTTCAACGCCGCGCTGGCCTGCAAGATCGTTTCCGAATCCTTGACTGATGCGGTGCGCTGGGCGAATGTCGCCGGTGCTCTGACCACGACCGCCGGCGGCGCCCAGCCGTCGATTCCCAAGCGCTCCGCGGTCGATTCGTTCATCCGTTCCTTGCGTTCATTGGAGCGAGACGCCGCCTAGGCCGTCTCACACCGCTCAGGGGGTCTCCTTCTTCGGAACATCCCGGTTTGTGTGACGGGGAGTGAACCTTCCCCACCCGGGAGCGGCGAGCACCTCGCCGTCGCGAAACACCGGACGACCCCGTACGAGGGTCGAGCGGGTTTTCCCGACGAGCTTCCACCCTTCAAACGGTGAGAAATCGACGTTCATGTGCAGTGCACCGGCTTCGATCACCCACGCCGCGTGGGGATCAAACAACGTCAGGTCCGCGTCGGCGCCGATCTGCAAAGAACCCTTTGTCGGGGACAGACCGAACAGCTGAGCCGGCCGGCTGCTAACGCACGACACAAACCTCGAGAGAGAAATCCGCGATGTCCTCACGCCGAAGGAGAAGACGAGAGAAAGCATGGTCTCCACTCCGGGCAGCCCGCAGGGAGCTTGAAGCGGATCCGGCGGCCTATCCTTGGCGCTCCGGGGAAACGGACAATGATCCGTGACCACCGTGTCGATGGCGCCACAAGAAAGCGCATCCCACAATGCGGCGTTGTCCGCCGCCGTACGAAGCGGCGGTACCACGGAGAACTGCCGTCCGTTCTCGCTCTTGTAGACCTCCTCATCCAGAAGAAGGTAGTGGGGGCAAGTCTCCGCGGAGATCGCCACCCCGCGCCTCTTTGCAGCCGCGATTAAGTTCACCGCCGCCGCCGTGCTCACGTGCGCCACATGCACATGCGCCCCGGTCAATTCCGCCAAGCAGACAAGAACCGATACAGCGACGGCTTCACTTGCTGTCGGCCTGCTGCGGGGAAGCGACATCATCCCTTGCGGCAGGCACCTACGTAATTGCTTCGTTGCCGCCTCAACAACTTCTTGGTCCTCGGCATGCACCATCGCCGTCGCTCCCGCGGCAGCGATGGCACGGAACGACTTCAGGAGCGCACCATGGTCGACCCGTTCCCCATAGATCATGTAATGCTTGAAGCTGCTCACGCCCGCTCTCACGGCGCTACGGATCTCCTCGAGCCGTGCCTGCTCCGAGGTCACGATTTCGGCATGCAGCGCCACGTCGACCATGGCGTCCGTTGCCTGTTGTCGCCTCAGATCGATCTGCCGGCCAAGCGGAATCTCCGGCGTCCCCAGGGTAAAGTCGATGATCGAGGTCACACCTCCGGCAGCGGCGGCGGCGGTCCCGGACTCGAAGCTGTCGGCGGATTGCGCGCCGAAGGCCGGCGCTTCCATGTGCGTATGTCCGTCAATCGCCCCGGGAAGGATCCACAACCCTCGCGCATCGATCCGCGCACGTGCATGCCGGTCTAATGCGGCATCGCTGCCGATGGCGGCAATCCGTCCGTCCCGAATTCCGATCGCCGCTTCCTCGAACCGTTCCCCAACGGGGATCCGGCCACCAACAATCACTGTGTCCAGCGTCGGCTCGGCATCCTCGGACAGCGGATCGGTGCCGAAGAGGTTGAGTTCCGGCTTCTGATCCCGGTCGGGAGCTTGTTCCCAGTGAGGACCACGGGTCATGTCCTCACCTCCCTTGCCGGAGCATTGCGCCACATCGGGCTTGCCCGGCCTCGTTGTCGCCGTCTCCGCTCCTATTCGTCTCGGCGGCGAGCGGGACGTGCCGTTTGATGTCCAACGTGCTGGTCTTGGGAAACGGTTGCTCCACGATCACCAGCCGGTCGCGCCCATGAAGCCGCTTGTGCGGCGACAACCGAGACTGACGGGCGCGGATCGCGCTCCACACCGCCGCGCGGATTTCCTCCGCTCCGCTGATGCCGTCCTCGGCCAGCTGATCCGGATTCGGGTACACCAGCGCCTCCACCGCCTCGCGACCGTTGACAACTCGCCCGCGAACCATGATCTCCTCGACATAACGCACCGAAGCCATCTCCCATTCGATTTCCTCAGGGTAGACGTTCTTGCCGTTTTCAAGGACGATCACGTTCTTCGCACGTCCTTTCAGGTAGATCTCACCGTCAGCGTCCAGGGCGGCGAGATCTCCCGTGTGCAGCCACCCGTCGGCATCGATCATCGCCGCGGTTGCCTGCTCATTGTCGAGATACCCTTGCATCACGATCGGTCCGCGCAAGCACAGTTCTCCGATTCCTTCGGTGTTGGCGTCGATCAACTTTGCTTCGACTCCCGGAAGCGGGCGGCCTACGGCCCCCGTCTTCTTCGTGAACGGATCGCAAAAGCAGACGATCGGCGATGTCTCCGTAAGCCCGTATCCTTCCAGGAGTCCAAGCCCGAGCCGCCGGAAGCCACTGCTGACCTCACCATCAAGCGGTGCCGAACCGCTCACGAAGAATCTCAGGTTGCCCGCGGTGAGCTTGTTTCGAATCGTTCTACCAACGGCTCTGGGGGCGACCCGGAATAGCATTCGGCCAACGACCGTCTGCCGCGCCTGCCCCACCATCCGCGCGTACAACGCGTGATACACCTTCGGAACCCCAATGAAGATACTGACGCCGTGCGCCTTCAGCAACGGCGCCAGCCTCCGATGGTCGTTGGTGTACATCGTTTGCGCGCCGCGGATCAGTGGGACGACAAGCGAGCTGGTCAGACCAAGAAGATGGTGCCAGGGGGCGATGCTCAAGAACACATCTTGCTCAGTGATCGGTATCACGGTAGAGGAAAGGAACGCGTCGGCAACCAGATTGCGGTGCGACAGGATCACACCCTTGGCCTGTCCGGTGGTCCCCGATGTGAAGGCCACCACAGCGGTTTCGTCGGGAGAGATGCGCTGGTCCCGAACGGGGGCGCCACCCCCGTCCAATATCGCTGCAAAGCCCCGCTCTCCCGCCGAATCCAGCTCGACAACCCATTGCACAATGTCGCGAATTCCGTCCGCGACGGCACGTGCGGTAAACGCCGCCCGCGGTTTCGCTTCTTCAAGCAGGGGACGAAGCTCGCTCTCTCTCAGTCGCGGATCAAGCGGCACCACCCACGCGCCAAGCCTCAGACTCGCCAGGAAGATCGCGGCGTAGTGAATTGAAGGCCCTGCGTGAATGGCGACACGATCTCCCTTGCTGATGCCGCGAGCGGCGAACCCGGAGGCAAGGCTTTCCGCCATCCGTCCAAGCTCCGAGTAGGTGACTGCTTCACCCTCGCCCGGTTGCAGCTTTGTGTTGCGGACCGCAATCCGATCGGGAAAACGGTCCACACTCCCAGCAAACGCATCGTAGACTGTGTGCGGCCATCTTTCCTTGTCGATTTCGGTCATTCTCTCTCAGACTCCAGTCCCTCTTGATCCAGCGCCGCTACGGCGAGAATCCCTGTCCCATGCATGGGGGTGTCGTCTGGTCATTGTAGCTGGCGTCAGCCGAATCGCCATGTCCCATGAGGCCTCTCCAGTTACCATTGAGCTGTTTCTTTCGATCCGGAGAACTGAAGCTGCTGAGGGCCCGAAGCCATTTTCCGTTTCTCCTTGACACGTGTGAGATGGAGATCTAGAATGCTTGCAACTAGGTTGTAATGTTGTTATGACAGAGTGTTATCGTGTTTTCGCATGACTCGGAGCGCCCCGGCTACGGAGCCAGCGGTTATCGCCACTGAATCGACGCATGGCGGCGGAAGACGAAGGAGGCATACATGGCAAAGCGATACATCATCGCTCACGATATGGGTACGGGTGGAAGCAAGGTCGTCCTCTACGACCGGGATGGCACGCTTCTTGGGAAGTCGTTCCAGTCGTACGGGACCGAGTATCCGCAACCGCGCTGGGCAGAGCAGAAGCCGACCGATTGGTGGGGCGCAATCGTCGCCGGGACGAAGGACGTTATCGCCAAAACGGGGATCGACGTCAACGGTGTTGCCGTCATTTCATTCGACGGACACGGCATGGGGAACGTCCCGGTCGACGAGAACGGGACCCTGCTGCGCGAGTCGACCATGGTTTGGTTTGACTCGCGTAGTTCAGAGCAGGCCAACCGCGTGCTCGACAAGATCGGTTTGGATGAGTGGTACCGGAAGACCGGCTGCGCGTTCGATCCGGCGTTCTACACAGGATTCAAGCTGATGTGGTACCGCGACAACGAGCCGGAGCTGTTCAAGAAGACGCACAAGTTCCTCGGCACCAAGGACTACATCACGCTCTGCATGACGGGTGCGCAGCTTACCGACCCCTCCGATGCCCAGCTGTCGGGATTCTTCGACATCCACAAGATGGCCTACTCCGAGGAGCTTCTCGCAGCAGCGGACTTCCCCGCAGAGAAGCTCCCCGACGTGCTTCCGTCCACCCACATTGCCGGTGAGCTTCTTCCGATTCCCGCAAAGGAGATGGGCCTTCCTGCAGGGATCCCTGTCGTGGTCGGCGGCGAAGATGTCCCTTGCACCGCCGCCGGCGCGGGCGTCGTCAGCAAAGACCGTATCTACTCCTACATCGGCACATCCGGTTGGATGTCGGTGGCAAGCGAGATCCCGGTCATCGGAGACGAGGTACGTATCTCCAACTTCTGTCATGTGGTCCCAGGTATGTACACACCCCAGATGGGGGTTTACTCCGCCGGGAGTACGTATCAGTGGGTCCAGGACGTCATCTGCAGGAGCGAGGTCGCGTCCGCCAAGGAGCGTGGGCTTGATCCTTTTTCCCTGATGGAGGATGAAGCAGCGAAGTCACCGAACGGATCCAACCAACTGATGTTCCTCAGCACGTTCGCCGGCGGCGGCAACATCCACGCAGACAATCCGGACCTGAAGGGCGCCTACCTTGGGATCGGTCCCGGTCACACCCGGGCAGATGTCATCCGCTCGGCGATGGAAGGGGTGAGCCTCGATCTCGGGCTAATCCTCGACCACTACCGGAAACGCGGTGTCGTCCCATCCGAGATGAGCCTCGTGGGCGGTGGCGGCAAGAGCCCGCTCTGGCGGCAGATTCTTACCGACGTCTTTGAGATCCCGGTGAACGTAAGCAATATCGGGCAAGAAGCGGCTGCACTTGGAGCGGCGATGATCGGCGGGGTCGGCGTCGGGCTTTGGAAGGACTTCTCGGTGATCGATGACCTCACGGAGGTCATGTATCACTCCACGCCCAACCCCGAGGCATCTGCGCGGTATCGTCAGTTGAAGCCGATTTTCAAGGACGCTGTAGCCGCAATTAGCGATCTATGTACGAGGCTCGCTCAAGTCACCTAATCTGCAACCAACACAGACCTCCTGTGCTCCGAGCACACTGGACAGGCACGGCCGCACGCCGTGCCTGTCTGCTTTTCCTCTGGGTTGATTCCGGCGTGACATCACCATATAATGATGTAAAGAGATCTTTACGACCTATGATCCTTACCACTGATCAGCTACGAGGCAGGAAACCAAGGCGTAACCACGCTGGCTTGCACGATGCATCTTGGGTTTGCGGATCGTTCCGTCCTCTCCACATCTCAACCGGAACTGCACCGTCTCCGTTCCCAGCCCGCTGTTCCGCCGTCACACCCCATCCTCGACGAAGAGGCTCTCAGGTCGAAGGCAGGAGGTGGTCGCCACCCCAGACGTAATTCCGAACACTC
>RXOA01000120.1 GCA_003979035.1 Candidatus Bipolaricaulota bacterium | reverse complement strand
GTGTACCGTCAACTCACATCCATCGCCAACCAACACGGTGCGCGGGTCGTGGTCAGCGCGGGTGGGCGAGCTCTTGCGGAATCGCTTGTCGCTTGTCCATACCTGGTCAAGCCGGATTTGCGGGAAAGCGTCTCCCTGGAAGGCGAGCCCGTTGTCACGGTCGACGAGATCATCGCCGCCGGCAAGAAGATCGTCTCGTGTGGCGTCGAAATGATCGTCATGACCCACGCGGTAACCGGCGATATCGTCATCACAAAGGACGCCGTTTGGGAAATCCAGGCCCGCATCAAGACCACGCAGTTGAAGAATCTCGTGGGAGCCGATGATGCCCTTCTTGGAGGAATCATCTACCAGCTGGACCGCGGCGCCGCCGTTGAAGATGCCCTGCGTTTCGGGATGGCCACAGGAATCCTCAGCGCCGAAAGCGAAGAAAAGATCTGCCGCGATATCGGGAAGATCGAGAGCGAGATGAATCTGATCTCTCTTGAGCGATTGGAGGGGTAAGCCCATGAAAGTTCATGAAATCATGACCAGGGACCTCACATCCGTTGAGTCGGATGTGACCATCCGCGAGTTGATCTTCATTCTCGACAACGCGCGCATGCCGAATATCCCCGTGGTGAATGACGCGAACCAACTGATCGGGATCATCTCCGAGAAGGATCTCATTCGCGCCGCTCTTCCTGGCTATTTTGACATGCTGCACAGCGCTTCGTTCATTCCCGATCTCAACCAGATGGCCAAGCGTCTTGGGGCCATCATCGACGATCCGGCCGAGAAGCACATGCAGAGATCCGTCTTGCACGTCCTCGCCGACGACGATGTGCTCCAAGCAGCCGACTTGATCATTCGAAAGGACATCAGCAACATCCCTGTCGTCGATGGGGAAGGCCAGCTCGTCGGACGGGTGAAACGAATCGACCTTCTCAAGCCTTACGCCTAGGATCCCATGGCGATTCCATGGTCTAGCCTCGGACTCACCGCGTTCGTTCTCGTCGCGGAGGAGCGGAACATGACTTGTTGTGAGGGGAGTCCTGTTCCCGCGTCGTCCGTTGAACCCGTTGATCCGCTGCCCCGCTTAACCTACATCGAGGGAGAGATCCCCGATCGGACAGCAGTCGTCGACCTCCGCCTGTTCGCCCAAGCGCTTCTCCCCACACTGTCCGACCATCGGCTTGCTACCTTGGCGGACGCCCTCGGCACTTCCTGCGGCGACGGTTCACCAGGTTCCTTGTGTACCGTGGTTCAGCGGCTTCTTCGGTTTGCGCTGACCCGCGAGCCGGCCATCTGCCGATCGTTGGCCCGCCTGATCGGAGGCCCGACGGGAGATCTGCTGGAGCAGTGCGCCGTCCATTCACTGGTCGATCTCCCTGCAGACGATCAACGGCCGCCAAGCGCCAGCCCACAACCAGTCGATGCTTCCCCGCCGACGCATCGATTCGACAGCGCCGAGCGCGTATTCCTGCCGGGAGGGTTGATGATGAGCCGCATCCCCTCGTACGAGCAACGCCCGGCACAGGTCGAAATGGCCGGCAATGTCGCCACCGTATTGAGAGATGGGGGAACGCTTCTCATCGAAGCGGGTGCGGGGACCGGCAAGACATTCGCATACCTTGTCCCGGTCTTGCTGTACCTGGCGGAGCATCCGTCCGTACGAGCGATCGTGTCCACACGTACGAGACACCTTCAGGATCAGCTCTACGAGAAAGACCTTCCGCAGCTGGCCTCGTCGCTTGCGCCCCGGCTGCGTTGCGCCCTTGTGAAGGGCCGCGACAACTACATTTGCATTCGTCGCTGGAATCAATTCCAGCAGGAACTCCCGCTGGCCTACGGCAGCGATCGTCACGGCGATCAGACACAGCACGCGGTTCATCCCGACGACCTCGCCGTCGCTGCACTGGTATCGTGGCTTGCCGCGACGCAGACCGGGGACATCGAGGAGAATGCGCTCTTCCAATCGTTGGATGGACACCGCGAACTGTGGAACAAGCTTCGCGATGATCCCCTTCACTGCCCGGCGTCGGCCTGTCCCCACTATGAAGACTGCTTCTCGTTCCGCGCTCGCCGTGCTGCTCGAGCGGCACGACTCGTCGTCGCCAACCACTCGCTCGTGATGTCCGACCTTGCTGCAGCCGGCCGCCTTCTTGGGCCATACGAGGTCCTCATTGTCGACGAAGCCCATTCCCTGGAAGCGGCGACGCGTGACGCGTTTACCCACAGCCTGACCCGCGCTGTGATCGACCGGCTGCTAAGGGATCTCGAAACCCGCGTCGGTCGCAAGCGAACCGGATGGATCTCGCGGATCGCGGCCACGTTGAGCACGTCGGATGTCTCTTCGCTGCGCGGACAATGCAAGGCAATCGAGCAAGGAAACCGGGCTCTCTTTGCCGAGCTGGAGCAGGCAATCCCGCAGCAAACGCCGGATCGGACGCCTCCCTTGGACGCCGTTGCACAGCCCGCGCAAGGCCTGGCCGAGCAGCTGCGTCTGCTATCGCGCCTGCTGATTGCGGCAACCGAGCCCCTGGACAACGCGGAGTCCGTCCGCGAAGGAGAACTGCTGTCCGGAGCAGCCGAGGAAGCGGCCGCCGTCCTGCTCCATCTTCTCGTCGCGCCGCGAAGCCGTGATGAAGTCCATTGGTACGAGCGATCACTTGGACGTTTGGCGCTCTATGCCTCGCCGATCGAAGTCGGACCGATCCTTGAGAAGACCCTCTATCCGAAACTCGACAGCCTGGTTCTCACCTCGGCGACACTCGCGCCTTCTCAACAGTTCAGCTACATTCGGCAGCGTCTCGGCCTCGACGCACCCCCCCCCCATCCCGTGACCGAGAAGATCCTTCCCCCTTCGTTCGACTACGGCGATCGAATGACGGTGCTCGAGACACGATTCGTTCCATCCGTCGGATCGGGTCCCGACTACACACAAGCGATCAGCGACCTTCTTGTGGCGTTGCACAAGGCGGCTCCTCGGAACACGCTGGTGCTGTTCACTTCCAACAAGATGCTGAACGACGTCCGAATGCGTCTGCCAAAGTCACTTCCGGTTCTTGCGCAAGGGACACACGGATCCAAGCAGGGAATCACGCAGCGATTCCGAAGGCATCCCCATGCCATCCTTCTTGCCACTGGCAGCTTCTGGGAGGGGATCGATCTTCCCGGCCGCCAGCTTGAGGTGCTTGTCATCACACGCCTACCATTCTCCGTCCCCTCGGAACCTGTGTTCGCCGCTCAGGCCGAACGAGCGGTGCTGCAGGGCCGGGATCCGTTTCTTGACCTATCTCTACCCCTTGCCGTTCTCCGGTTCCGCCAGGGGATCGGCCGCTTGATACGTACCGAAGATGACGCAGGCCTGGTGATCATCACCGATACGCGGATCTCACAGCGCGGGTATGGCGGCGCGTTCAGGGAGTCACTCCCGGTTTCGATGGCGAGCGTGAATACGCCGGCCGAGTTGGCGAATCGGATGGCGGAACGCTTCCCCCCCCCCATCAATTGACAGACTCACTCGCCGCGGCTAGAATACATGGACAATTGTTGTCATGCTTCACGCCCGTATCATCCGAGTCCAACAAGACATGAAAGTTTCCGTCGTCATACCTGCATACAATGAAGCAAGCCGTATCGGAGCCGTGCTGAAGCCAGTTCTTGGTTCGGAACTTGTCAGCGAAGTCATCGTCGTCGATGATGGTTCGGAGGACGGGACCGCAGATATCGCCCGTCAGTTCAATGTGGCGGTTCTCTGTCTCCCTCAGAACCGTGGGAAGGCGGCGGCACTCGATGAGGGGGTGGCACTGGCGCAGCATGACGACATCTTGTTCTTGGACGCCGATTTGGTCGGACTTCGCACGGAACATGTCGACAGCATGATCAAGGCGTATCGTGACCAGAATTTGGACATGGTCGTCGGCGTCTTTTCCGGCGGTCGAGCGACAACGGACATCGCCCAAACGATCAATCCGTTTGCTTCGGGACAGCGAATGCTCCGGCGTGAGATCTGGCAGCAAGCGAAAACTCGAGTGGAGGATCGCTCCCCGGTCGAGGAAATGAGCTTCGGGATTGAGATCGCTCTCTCACGAATGGCGGTCAAGGAAGGCTGGCTGAAAGACAAAGTGAAGCTGGATGGAGTCACGCATGTGCTCAAGGAGGAGAAGCGCGGTTTCAGCCAAGGATTGCGCGATCGCTTCCGTATGTACGGCGACATGATCAAATGGCTCGTCAAGAAGGTGTAACATGCGAATCGCCATCGGTAACGATCACACAGGCGTCGAGCTCAAGAAGCGGCTCCTGACGAGCGTCCTTGCTCCTCATGACGTGACCGACCTGGGCGTTCATGCTACGGATTCCGTGGACTACCCCGATCAAGCGCATCTTGTGGCCGAGAGGATCGCGGCGGGACAGGCGGATCGCGGAATCCTGATTTGCGGGACAGGCATCGGTATGGCCATGGCGGCCGACAAGCACCCTGGGATTCGTGCGGCTCGATGTGACGAACCGTTCTCCGCCGAACTGAGCCGCTTGCACAACGATGCCAACGTCCTGTGCCTCGGAGCCCGTATGCTGGGCATCGAGATGGCAGAGCGGATTGTCGAGGTGTGGCTCGCGACGCCTTTTTCCGGAGGCCGTCACACGCGTCGCGTGGAGAAGATCGGCTGATTGCTTTGCGTTCTTCGCAACCGTCTGACTCAAACTAGGAAACAAGCATGCTCATTCAATGGGTTATCTTCCTTGGTTGTTCCGCAGCGATCGTCCTTGCCGGGACGCGCCTCGCCAACTACGGTGATACCATCGGGAAGAAGACCGGGATCGGCCAAGGATGGATTGGGCTTCTCCTTCTGGCCACAGTAACGTCGATTCCCGAGTTGACGACGACGGTAACCGGCGCCTGGCTTGGGACACCCAACATCGCAGTCGGCAATGCATTTGGCAGCAATCTGTTCAACATCGTGATCATCGCCGTTCTCGACATCTTCCTGTTGCGGCGCGACACCGTGCTGTCACGCGTTCGCCCTCATCATGTCGCCAGCGGTGGACTGGCGATCTTGCTCACGGCGATCGCGATGCTGGGAATCGTCCTTGATTGGCCGGGCACATGGGGCAGCGTAAGCCCGTTCTCCTTCCTGATCCTGATCACCTATGTCGCCGGCGTCTACTTGCTGTACCGTGTCGAGCGGGATGCCGATCAACAGGACCATCGTGACAGCGCATCCGATTCGTCCATGTCCCTGCGTGCGGCGATCATCGGTTTCGCTGTCTGCAGTTCAGTCATCATTGCCGCCGGTGTCTTTCTGATCTCATCCGCGAAGGAATTGTCTGAAATGACGGGCATTTCCGCGTCCGTGATGGGTTCGGTGCTCGTTGCGGTTGTCACATCACTCCCGGAGCTGGCAACGTCGTTCGGCGCGCTGCGCATCGGCGCATTCGACATGATCCTTGGCAACCTGTTCGGCTCCAACATGTTCAACATCCTCACGATCTTCTTCGCCGATGTTGCGTTCAGAGGAGGGTCGATCTTAACAGGACTCGGGGATGGTGCTGCAGATCAGTTGCTCGTGGCGCTTTTCGGTCTTCTCCTGACCGGAATCGCCGTGGTCGCCATCGCGGTACGCCCGAAACGTCGGGTACTCGGAATCGGCGTGGAGTCGCTCGTTCTTCTCACGACTTACGCAATGGGACTTGCGCTCATCCTGCTGCGCGGGATATCGCTCTAGGGGGAATCATGGAACTCACTCTGCTTCAGAAAATGAACATCGAGCAACTGCTCGAACTCGCTCAAGAAAAGAAAATCAAGAATGCAAAACAGCTTCCCAAACAGGACCTTGTCCGCGGGATCATGGCCCATCTGGCACGAACCGGGGAATTGCGCACTGAACTGGGCGTTCTGGAACTCCTCCCGGACGGCTACGGCTTTCTTCGCGACAGCAATTGCCTCCCCGGACGAAACGATGTCTATGTGTCGCCATCCCAGATCCGACGGTTCGGACTGCGGGACGGAGACATCCTCACCGGATTGATCCGGGCGCCGAAAAACGACGAACGATACTTCGCCCTGCTCAAAGTGGAGGAGGTCAACGGCGATTCCCCTGATCATTCCAGGAGGCGACCGGAGTTCCGCGAGCTGACTCCGCTTCACCCCAACGAGTTTCTCAAGCTGGAACATGACCCGGACGAGATCTCGTCGCGAATCATCGACATGTTCTCGCCAATCGGCAAAGGACAACGCGGGCTCATCGTCTCCCCCCCCAAGGCCGGGAAGACGACCCTTCTGAAACAGATCGCCAACGGCATCAACGCCAACCATCCCGATATCAAACTGTTCGTTCTTCTTGTCGACGAGCGACCTGAAGAAGTCACGGACTTTCAGCGATCCATCATCAACGGCGAAGTGGTCGCCGCCACCTTTGATCAGGAGCCACGCCACCACACCCGGATCTCAGAATTGGTCACCGACCGAGCCAAGCGATTGGTCGAGATGGGCAAGGACGTTGTAATCCTGATGGATTCCATCACGAGACTGGCTCGTGCGTACAACCTCTCGGTCGCTCCCTCCGGCAAGCTCTTGTCGGGAGGGATGGATCCGACGGCCCTCTACAAGCCGAAGGAGTTCTTCGGAGCGGCGCGAAACATTGAGGAAGGCGGTAGCCTTACGATCATTGCCACCGCATTGGTCGACACGGGAAGCAAGCTCGATCAGGTGGTCTTCGAGGAATTTAAGGGCACCGGAAACATGGAGCTCATCCTCGACCGTAATCTCTCCAACAAGCGTGTCTACCCGGCAATCGATATCGAGCCCAGCGGTACGAGAAAAGAGGAGCTCCTTCTCTCCGAGAAGGTGTTGAATCGAGTGCGAATCCTGCGTAAGATGCTAGGAGACCTAAACGACTCTCAGGCCGCGTTGGAGTTCATTCGGAACAAGATGGTCGCGACCAGGGACAATGAGCAGTTCCTGGAGTTGATGAGCAGTGACTAACCAGAAGCCGATCCGAAAAGACCGTGTGGCACTGGTCGTGGTCGCCTTACTCGCCGCGATCTTGATTCCTGTTCTTCTCAGTTCCAGCCCAGGAGCTGATGAAGATCCGGGCAACGGTCTTGTGGTCTCAGATGGCGGCGGCATTGCCGGGGTATCGGCGACAACCGATCCCACTCCGGAAGTCAATCCATATGAGATCCTCTCCCACACCATCACCGAAGGCGATACCTTGGAGAGCATCGCCCGTGCTTTGGGTGTCGGCGTGGCGAACCTTGTCGCCAGCAACGATCTCGATTCCGGACAATCGCTGACCCCCGGGGATACGATTCGTGTTCCGAGGACCGGGTTCCTCTATCGCATCTCTTCCGGCGAGACCTTGAGCGACATTGCCGCCTCGTATGAGGTTACCGTTGCCGAGATCGCGTCTGCAAACAACATCCCCGATCCGGGCCAGATCCTCGCAGGCACGCTGATCATTGTTCCGGGCGATCCTCAGGTCGCCCCTTCAACGACGGTTGCCAATGCAACGCCATCCGGATCGCCCAGTTTTTCGTGGCCGGTTACGGGCGAAGTGGTTTCGGAGTTCGGCTACCGCACCCACCCCATCCTCGGCACATGGGAGCGACACAACGGAATCGATATCGATGTCCCCGAGGGAACCATTGTGACCGCCGCGGCTTCGGGGACGGTGTTCAACATTGACAATGATCCTGACGGAATCGGCCTCGCCGTTTACCTGGCCCACACCGACAATTTCTATACCGTCTACGGGCATCTGTCGCAGATCCAAGTTCAACCTGGAGACCCAATTTCCGCAGGGCAGCAGATCGCGCTTTCCGGAAACACCGGTTTGTCGAACGGACCTCACCTTCACTTCGAGATCCGGAAGACACCCGAATTTCCGATCGATCCGCTTCTCTATCTACCCTAATCCATGCCGACCATCGTCCTGCAAGGTCCCGCGCACCTGCGCGGAACGCTGTCCGTCGACGGATCCAAAAACGCCGCACTTCCGTCTTTCGCCGCTTCTCTGCTGACCACGGAGCCTGTTCACTTCCGAAATGTGCCCCCCCTACAGGATGTCAGCCAGATGCTCGGCGCCTTGCGCGAACTTGGTGCCGATGTTCGATCAGATCCCGCGCTTCTTGAGGTCTCGGTGTCTTCGAAGTTCTTGCTGGACCTCGAGCCCAATCCGGACCGCATCCGCAAGATGCGCGCCTCATTTCTGCTACTCGCTCCGCTTCTTTGGCGCCGCGGTCGCGTCACGCTCCCCCTTCCCGGCGGATGTACGATCGGCCCGCGGCCGGTCGACCTTCACCTGAAAGGATTGGAGGCACTGGGCGCCGAGGTAAGGCTACAGCCTCCGATGATCCATGTCTCCACGCCGCTTGACGGACTTCGCGGCGCCGAGATCGATCTCCCCTACCCCTCCGTTGGGGCAACGGAGCAGCTGCTGCTTGCATCATCGCTCGCCTGTGGCCGGACCATCCTTCACGGTGCAGCCACCGAACCGGAGGTCAGCGCTCTTGTCGCGCTGCTCCGTTCGATGGGGGTTACGATTGACCGCCACGAAGATACGCTGGTTATTCATGGGAAATCCGAGTTACGTGGCACTTCCTACGTCATTCCGCCCGATCGGATCGAAGCGGGAACCTTGCTGTTGGCTGCCGTGGCGACCCGCAGCGAGCTGACCCTCGTCAACGCACCGATCCCCGATCTGATCGCTGTTCTTGACGTCCTTGAGGCGCTCGGCGCACAGCTTCCGTTCCTCGACGACACGTTGTCCATTGCCGCGCCTCAGATGATCCACCCCCTTTGTGTCGAAGCCCGCCCCTTCCCCGGATTTCCGACCGATCTCCAGCCGATTCTCGTGGCGACACTCGCAACCGCTGACGGAGAGAGCACCGTTCGCGACTCCGTCTTTCCCGAGAGGTTCGGGTATGTCTCCGAACTGAATCGGCTTGGGGCGGGAATCATCGGGCAACACTCTCACGTCATCATCCCTGGGAAACGCGCTCTCACAGGCGGTCCCGTCACGGCAGGCGACCTTCGCGCCGGAGCCGCCCTTGTCATCGCCGGGTTGTCCGCAAGCGGAACGACAACCATCCTCGATCCGCACCATATCGATCGCGGCTATGTCGGACTCGAACAGAAACTTTCCTCTCTAGGAGCGATCATTGAGCGACAACCATGACCCTTCCGCCGCCAACCAGCGCCTCATCGAGGATCACCTCGGCGAGCGAGCGCGCGTCTATGGGACCGAACAGGCAGTGCTTGTCGCCATCGGAACCGATGAGAAGCAAGTCGAAGGCGACCTCAACGAGCTATCGCTTCTTGCCGAAACAGCAGGAATCCCCACGCTCGCCACCGTCACGCAGGCCCGTCGCAAACCGGATCCTTCCACCTATGTCGGCAAGGGCAAGGCCGAGGAGGTCCGACATCTCGTTGCTGCCTGCAAGGCCGATGTCGTGATCTTCGCGCATGCCCTGTCACCGGCCCAGGCGCGCAATCTGGAAGATGCTCTGAAGACCAAGGTGATCGATCGATCTCAGCTCATCCTCGATATCTTCGCCCAGCGGGCCTCAACAAAGGAAGCTCGTCTCCAAGTGGAGCTGGCTCAGCTCACGTATCTCCTCCCACGCCTTCGCGGATGGGGACACGCGCTCACCCGCCTCGGAGGGGGAATCGGCACACGAGGCCCCGGGGAAACGCAACTCGAAGCGGATCGCAACAAGATCCGACTCCGCATTCATGCGCTGAGGCGCGATTTGAAGACAGCGCATCGCGAGCGAGCCCTTCGTCGCCGACGCCGGGAGCGAAGCCCACTCCCCCAGATCGTCCTCATCGGCTACACCAACAGCGGGAAATCCACGCTGCTGAATGCACTCACGTCGTCGCATGTCCGCGTCGAAGACCAGCTGTTCGCCACACTCACGACGTTTGTCCGCCGAGGGGAGATCTCGCCCGGCCGCGAGGCGCTGTTCACCGACACCGTCGGGTTCATCCGCAACTTGCCTCACGATCTGATTCCCGCGTTTGCTGCCACACTTGAGGCGGCCCAGCATGCCGACCTTCTGCTTCATGTGGTGGATGGATCAAGCCCGATGGCGAATCTGGAGATCGAGAGCGTCCGCAACACGCTCGAACAAGAGGTGTTCGCCGGCGAGACGGAGACGCCGCAGCAGCTCCTCGTATTCAACAAATGCGATCTTCCCTGCGGCGAGCCGGACGCCGCTAAAGTCTCTGCAGATGCCGTTCAAATCTCTGCCAAGCGTGGGGATCAGCTGGATCGTCTCAAGGAGTTGATTGCCGAGCAACTGGACGATCACGCCTCGTGGGTCACCCTTGCCGTCCCATTCGCAATCACTGACTTGCTCCATCGGGAAGCCGGAAGCCGCGACGGCTCCTTGCAGCATCTGAGCTACGACGATCACGGAGCGATCGTTCGTGCCCGGCTCGCCCCGCCACAACTGGCACGCTTGCTCAAGGCTGGCGCAACGATCGTCGCCCCTCCCCGGGAGTGAGAATGCTGACATCCCCGGCCCCCACTTCCAGCCGCTGTTTGCCGTCGGTGAGCAAGGTCACGGTTCGTCGCAAGACATTGTGGGAGATCACCTTCGCCCGCTTCCCGTCGTAGGAGACGATCGCTCCGAGCTTGGGCATCGTGGCAAGGGCTTCCCGGTACGCTTCGTGCTCGTACGCCAGGCAGCACATCAGCCGGCCGCACACGCCGGTGATCCTTTCCGGGGCCACGAACAGTTCCTGATCGTAGGCCATCTCCATCGGAACCGGGTTCGGACCTTGCAGGAACGTCTCGCAGCAGAGGATACGCCCGCAGCGACCGATCCCACCCTTGATGCGCGCTTCGTCCCTTGCCCCCATCTGCCGAAGTTCGATCCGTGCGTCGAACGTCGACGACATGGCTCTCAGCAGACCGCGGAAATCGACGCGATGCGGGGCCGTGAAGAAGACGCGAAGCAGCGCGCGATCGAGCGTGTATTCGGCACCAACCAGGTGCATCGGAAGCTCGTGCCCGGCGATGAGTCGGCGCGTTTGGGAGAGGACGTCCTCCGCATCGGCGCAGTTCCTGCGATAGGCCTCTTCATCGTCCGGATCGGCCCGCCGGATCACCTTCTCCAGAAGGTGCCCCAGCTCCTCGCCGGCACTGAGAACGCCGACAACCGTCGCCAGCTTCAGCCCCCCATGGCGGACGACACAGGTATCCCCGGGGGCAAGCGGCTCGCCGGCAACGGCGAAGTAGCCCGCATGCCGCTCCAACTCCCACACTCGCACGTACGCCAAGTCCTGAGTCATGTGTCCGTTTCCTCCTCCGTCGCATCCAGGAAGAGCCTGACAAGCACGGTTTCTTTCGGAGTGTACACCCACAGCGCGCGTTGCGCCTCGTCGATCGCGCGGCAAAGCGCAGCCAGCTTCCGCTGCCGGCACCGCTCCGCTTTCGGAGCGGTGCCTCCCGTTCTCCGAACATCCTCTCGCAGCAGCGCTGCGCAGTGCTGCATCAGTGCACCGAGAGCCGACTTGATCTCGGCGTCATCTCGCTTCGCCAAGGACTGCGCAAGAGCAAGAACGCTTCGACGATCCTTGCGCTCGATCGCTTCCATTGCGTGGGCCGCGCCGCGTGCTCGAATCTCGTAGCTTGAGTGACTCAAGGCCCGATCCAACCCGGCCGCCGACCGCAGGTCGATCGCTGCGTCAGCCTCGGTCTCGCCCTCGGCTCCGGGTCCGGCATCGCCATCCTGTTGCAGGATCGGCCCGGCAGTCACGCCATCCGACACCGAGGTGGTGCGCACCACGCGCAGGCGCGAGAGAACGGTGGGAAGAACATCTTGCGCATGCGCGGCAACAAGCAGGAACATCATCCCGCGCGGCGGCTCCTCAAGGACCTTGAGCAGCGCATTGGCAGCCTGTGGTGTAAGCCGCTCCGCTTGCGGAATCAGACAGACGCGCCGTTCGCCCTGTTCAGGCACAAACTGCGCCGCGCGAAGAATCTCCCGGACTTGGTCGATTCCGATCTTCCCGCGACTCGTCGCCGGCTCCAGCAACAACACGTCCGGATGCACGCCGCGACGCGCCGCATGTTGTTGCGATGGATCTTGAGAGACATGGCGGGCGGCGAGCGCAAGCCCTGTCGTCAACCGGTCAATCCCCACGTTCCGCGCCAAAGTATCGTCGATCAGGTACAACGTCGACGCGCCGCCCGGCCCTGTCTGACGGATTTCCGGCGCGCCGCTCACGTTGCTCGACCTTCCCCGTACGCCGTCCGCCCGCGGCCCTCGTCCCGATCGGACCCGCTCTCGCCGATGATGCCATCGACGATCAAGTCGGCAACGCTCTCGACGTCGCGCCAGCGAAACACGCGGACGCCATCGGGAAGAGCAATGTGCTCATCGGTCACCACGGCGAGCACATCGATCTCCCCCGCCAACGGGGGCGCCGTCACCCGGTCCGATCGACGGTACGTTTCAATCTTGGGGAGACTGCCGCCCTTGAATCCCTCAACCAACACGACATCGATTTTCCCCCCCGAAAGGAGATCGAACGGGATCTCCTCCGCATGCCGCGATTCCAGCCGACGATACAGCGCGCTGCGGTTCTCTCCGATAAGCAAGGTCTCGCAGGCTCCCGCAGCTTGGTGTTTGGCGCTGTCACTTCCTGGATCTTCGAGATCCTGAAGATCCGCGGCATGCTTGATGGTCGCCACGCGGAAGCCGTACTCGCACAGAATCTTCGTCAACTGCACGACGAGGCGCGTCTTCCCCGAGTTGTGCCATCCGACGATCCCTACCGCGGGTGGTCCGATTTCGCGCATCGCGCTAGTCTCCAAGATCGAGGCATTCGTCCATACCCAAGGCAATCAAACGCGTCTCCGTCGGTCCAAGACGGTCGTAGCCACGAAGCTCGTAGTATCGATCGATCGCCCGCTGCATCTCCGCCGGATCGATCGGATGATTCGCGCTTGCGCCTTCTTCGAGCGGCTCCGAGAAGCGCCTTGGGAGTCCGTGATCGTCTCTCGAGCCGCCGCTTCGCCGGGAGTGCAGGCGAAGCAGGGCGAGGTTGCGCTCGCCGATCCGCAGCATCTCCTCCGGCGAGCATTCCAGGCCGGTCGCCGCCTCAAGCAGACTTCGAGCGGCTGGGTAGTTGTACCCCGCTCCGGTGGCGGACATCGTGAACGCGCAGACAATCAGCGAGTTATCGAACGACCGTAGATCTTCGTAAAGCTTGATCACGGCCGGTTTGTCCGCGAGACTGAACCGATCATAGGGACGGACGACACCCAGCTCCGGCGTCGGCTCATCCCCGGCAAGTGATGTGTCATGGATCGTCTCCATGTGATTCGCGCCCCGATGGCTGACCGCGTAGCTAAGACCGAGCCCCTGTTTCCCACGAGGCTCATGCATCGGAATCTCTACGGACTTGACCGTCATCGCGAAGTCCGCACCGATCGACTTCGCCAACGCGTCAACGCCTTCTGCAAGCCTGGCCCCCACACCCGTCTTCGTCGACATTTCCCCGATGAGCCGGACCATCGCCGCCCCATCCCCCCAGTCGATCCTCTCGGGGATCATTCCCTTTTCGGAGGCCTCCATCAGGAACGCGATGGAAACCCCGGCGGAGATCGTGTCAAGTCCCAGATCGTTGCACAACTGGTTCCCATAGGCGATCGCCTCAAGATCACTCACAAGGCAAAGGGATCCTAACGCGCCGACTGTTTCGTATTCGGGACCGCCGAATTCCGGGCGAATCGCGTTTCCGTTGAACATCCCCGTCACTTGACGTTTGCATCGAATCGGACAGCCAGCGCACGTTTCACGCCCGCTGAGAATCGTCTCGAACATCGTCTGACCGCAGATGGCGTCCGCCCCGGAGAACGTCCCCTGCTGGAAGTTGCGGGTCGGCAAGATTCCTTGCTCGCTGAGCCAGGTGACACCGCCGGCCGTACCGTACTTCCCGAAACCCTGGTAACCCTCCGTAACATACCTGCGCGCATACGCCGCACGCTCCTCGCCAAAACGCGCAGCGTCGTGAAGCGGCCTTACGACCGCTCCCCGCACCACAACGGCCTTGACCCGCTTCGCCCCCATCACCGCACCAAATCCCGGCCGACCGGCAGCTCGCGAACGATCGTTGATCAAACATGCAGACCACACGGCGTTCTCGCCCGCGGGCCCAATCGATGTCACCCGTGATCCCGGATACCGGGCGAGCAGCGCTTGCTCGGTCTCGCCGGTTCCCATTCCCCACAGATCGTCAGCAGGCTCCAACCGCGCCTCGCCTCCGTCCACCACAAGACACACCGGCTCATCGGAGACACCCCGAAGAATCACGCCATCGAAGCCGCTTCTTCCCAATGCATGGCCGAAGTACCCCCCCGCGTAGGCATCCGCCACCGACTTCGTCTTCGGCGACACCCCCATCACGACGTGACGCCCGGCCCCGGCAAGCCCGGTTCCCTGGAACGGTCCGGTCCCGAACAGCAGGATGTTCTCCGCGGACATCGCGTCAACCGACCCAAGCGGGAGTTCCTCAAGCAAGATCCTCGCGCCGATTCCCCGTCCTCCCAAGTACAGGCGTCGCCATTCATCGGGAATCGCGTATTCACTGATTCTCGCCCTGCTCAGATCGACATCGAGGTACACTCCGAAGCTCCCGCTCATCTCTTCCTCCCTTGCACGTTCCTGTCATTGTAGGTCAGTGGGGCGCAGCGAGCCAGGTTGAAGACCGAAGGGAGTTTTGGCGATACTTGGTGTCATTCCATTCTTGATCGAGGTGGCTGCATGCGAACGTTGTCCCAGGTTCTCCGCGACTCGGCGACGCGGTTTCCTCAGCACAACGCAATCATCGAAGAATCGTCCACGCTAACCTACACCCAGCTGAACCGCAACGTCGATGAACTGGCCCGAGGGTTGCTTGACCTCGGAGTCGGCAAGGGAGAGAAGATCGGGCTCTGGATGCCCAATATCTCTCAATGGGTGATCGTTTACTTCGCCGTCGCACGCATCGGCGGCGTGGTTGTTCCGATGAACACCCGCTACAAGACCCATGAAGTGGAGTACATCCTCGGCGATTCCGAAGCCACGACGTTGTTCATGGTGGACGCCTTCGCCGGGATCGACTACATCGACATGGTCGACCAGGCGCGAAAGGCCCTTCCTCGCCTGAAACACATCGTCATTGTCGGAGATCGAGCTGCCCCTGGGAGCCTTCGATTCGACGACCTGCTCCGCCGCGGTGCGGCCTCCATGGCGGATCCGCTGTTGACCGAGCGCGAAGCGTCCCTGAATCCACTCGAGAACGTGTTCATCCTCTACACCTCCGGAACGACAGGCAATCCCAAGGGCGCAATGCTGTCACACCACAACATCGCTCACAACGCGCTGCAGGTGACTGAGGTTCTCCACACGACCGGGGACGATGTGTTTCTGCTTCCGGTGCCGTTCTTTCATTGCTTCGGATGCGTGATGGGGATCGCCGGGGCCGTCACCTGGGGCGCCAGTATCGTCCCAATGCAGGTGTTCAAGCCCGAAACGGCACTCGAACTCATCGAAAACCACGGCGTTTCCGTGCTCTATGGCGTCCCCACGATGTTCGTTCTCGAATTGGAAACCTACCGCAGGGGCAAAGCCAATGGAACACCGTACAGGATTGACAGCCTCCGCACCGGGATCATGGCCGGCGCCCCCTGCCCCGTCGAGGTCATGCGAGGGACGATGGACGAACTGGGATGCAACGTGTCGATCGCCTACGGACTGACGGAAGCCTCTCCGGTGATCACCATGACCAGGTTCCATGATTCGATCGGACGCCGCGTCGAAACCGTCGGCAGAGCCCTGGAGGGAATCGAGGTCAAGATCGCCGACGATGATCGGAATCCCGTCGCCATCGGAGAGATGGGAGAGCTTGCCTGCCGAGGCTACAACGTCATGATGGGCTACTACAAGCTACCCGAGAAGACCGCCGAAGCAATCGATCCCCAAGGGTGGCTCTACTCCGGGGATCTGGCGACGATGGACGAAGAAGGATATGTCAAGATCGTCGGCCGCAAGAAAGACATGCTGATTACGGGCGGCTTCAACGTCTATCCGGCAGAGATCGAGGAGTTCTTGTTCACGCATCCCCAAGTGCAGAACGTCTCCGTGATCGGAGTCCCGGACGCCGTCTTCGGCGAAGTTGCCGCCGCCTACATCATTCCCAAGGAAGGCGAAACCATTGCCCCCCAAACGATCGTAGACTTCTGCGTCGGAGAAATCGCGAACTTCAAGGTGCCCCGTTACGTCGTTGTCGTCGATGCCCTACCAATGACCCAATCCGGAAAGATCCAGAAGTTCAGGCTGCGCGAGCTGGCGAAGGAAGCGTTCGATGGCGGACGAATGACAAAGCTCGCCCCGACGAAGAAGGGAACCTAGGCTCATGCAACCCCATTCCAGGTCCGATGAAGCGCTGCGGCTGACCCGGGACCTGATCTCGATCGAAAGCCATTCCGAAGCCCCGGGACAAGAAGCCGAGGTCGGACGCTTCCTCGTTGGGTGGTTTCACCAGCACGGCGTCGAAGCGCACCTGATGCCCGTCCTGGGCGGCCGTGCCAATGTCGTTGCCCGCCTGCGAGGCCGGCAGGGCTCGGACCATCCGAGCCTCATGCTTTGCGGACATCTGGATACGGTGCCGCCCGGCAAGATGCCCGATGCGTTTCAGCCGATCCTGAAGGATGAAGCTCTTTGGGGACGGGGGGCATGCGACATGAAAGGTGCTGTCGCCGCGATGGCCGTTGCGCTGGTGCGATGTCGGGCGGAACTCACTCCGCTGCGCGGAGATCTCCTCTTTGTCGGGACTGTGGACGAGGAAACCGGAGGCCTGGGAGTGAAAGCGTTGGTCGAACAAGGTATCCGTGCCGATTTCGCCATCGTTGGGGAACCCACATCTCTTCGCGTTGCCATCGCGCACAAAGGCGCTTGCTTCGTCCGAGTCAGCTTCGCGGGGCGGGCCGCCCACGGCAGCTGCCCGGAACAGGGAGTGAGCGCGGTCTCCGCCGCATGTGAGCTTGTCCGCATCTTGGAGGGATCGTTCCGAACTCGCCTTGACACCCGCACCCACACACTGCTCGGAAGATCCACGGTCAATGTCGGCCGTATCCGCGGCGGCACGCAACCCAACATCGTCGCCGAGCAATGCGAGGTCGACATCGATCGGCGAACGCTGCCCGAAGAATCCGTCCCCTTGGCCGAAATCGAGGAGATTGTGGCCGCAGTTTGCAGCAAGCATCGCTTGTCGGCCACGGTTCAGGAAATGGCGATGACCGCTACCGTGCCCCATGTCGCACTCGGCACGCCTTCCAAATCCCCGGTCGCGCAAGCCGCAATCGCGGCGGCGGACGGGCTGGGACTTGACACAACTCCGATCGGCCTCACCTACTGGACCGACGGCGGCCATCTCGCCGCCTGCGGCATCGAAACCGTCGTCATCGGCCCCGGTGACATCCGCCATGCCCACGGACCGAGCGAACATGTCCCCATTGCCGAGCTTGATCTGGCGGCAACTCTGTACGGGGCAATCTCGCAGATCATGCTACTGTAGGGAATTCCTCCCTTCGCCTTCTCTTCCGCCGCGTTCACCCGAACGAACGCGGTTGCGAGCGAAGCGGAGTCCGTCGGAAGAACGGAAACCACCACCGCGGCTCGGTGCCGTTTCCCGACCGGGTCCGAAGGGCCGAGCCGTGCGACGGCGTGGCTCCAACCGCTGCCGCGGTTGCGGGAGAAGGCGAAGGCTACGGCTTGTGCAGGTTCGGCGCCGCGATGAACGACAGCCCGCTTTCCGTCAATCGGCGTGCCGTATGGTTGAGCGCGTCATGCTTGTCGAGGTAATTGCGCTCAAGCAATGGCATCATCCCCTTCTCTTCGATCTCCTTCTTGGGAAGGAAATACTCGAGGATGTCCGAAGGATGGTCTCTGCTGGCATCGACGGCGGGGATCCCACCCTCATGCTTGGCAGAGATGTTGGGCACCTGCTCCGCCAGTTCCAGCAGTTCGTCCGTTCGGTCGTAGGGTTGAATCACGATCGATCGGTACGTTTCGGTGATGTGATGCTCGAACCGGACCACATCTTCAAATCCCAGGGCATGTCTGAGCTTGGACGTCTTGATGATCGTCTCGTTGTTGACGGAATTCGACCAATTGAATCCGATGAGCGACGTCGTTCCGTCCTCGCGGGAGAACAGCTTCGCCCCGATCAGCGTCCAGAGTGCGGCGTACGGATTGTCGTTTCCCATGTACACCGAGATCTTGAATTCGATATCAATCCCCAGCTTGTGGAGGAAGTATCCCAGAAGCACCGTTCCCGGATTGATGTTCAGCACCTGGCGGACGCCGTACGATGTGAAGTAGTGTAGGAACTCGTCCACCCACCGAATCGCGTGGTCGTTCGGCTGCCCGATGCCGCCGAAGTAGCCGGTGATCGTCTCCGGACCACCAAGATGCACATTCGATCCATCGGTCCCTTTCGTATCGAGGGTCTCGACATACGACGCCCCGATGACCTGCATCGCCGCGGCAACCGCAAGGGTGTCCCCTTGATCGGCGCATTGCTCTTCCATGCAGCGTACTCGAATGTACCGTCCGGGCATCAGTTCGCGCCGCTCGATGGCCTGGCGCGCTTCGGCGATCAACCACGGAAAGAACTGCAGCGCGCTGATCTCCAGCGTCACCGCCGACTCATCCCCGAACGCCATCCCATCCGCCTTGTCTCCCAGAACCTGGCGGCGGAAGTCGCTGATCGAAACAAACGCGCCTCGATCCCGCTGCTCCGTCAACCACTCCAGCTGCTCGAAGTAAGGCGATCCTGATTCCCGCAGCCGCGCCAACAGCGAATCGAGCCGGCGCGCTTCTTCCGCCTTGCGGTTGATCTCTTCCGGGCCTCCGTATTCGGCCACCACCTCGAGCAACGCATTCACGATTTCGTTGTCGGGGTCAAGAATCAGTTCGTTCACCTGCCGGAGGCTTTGTTCGCTGATCTGAAGACGTCTTCGTAGGTCACGGACATCCATCGTCATTCCTTTCACGGCTTCGCCAGGACAGCGGGTTGCCGACTCACTCGTATTCGTGAATGAGTCCGGCAAGCTTCTCTTCCTCGCCTTCGAGCATGTGGTAGCAATGTTCTTCCGCCGGGAACACCCCTGCTTTCACATCGCTGACATACTCGCGCATCGCCTGGGTCACAACCTCGGCGACATTGGCGTACTTCTTGACGAATTTCGGCGTAAAGGCCTGGAATTGACCGATCAGATCGGACACGATCAGTAGCTGGCCGTCGCAGTGCATTCCCGCCCCGATACTCAGCACGGGG
Source organism: Candidatus Bipolaricaulota bacterium (assembly GCA_003979035.1). Classification (GTDB taxonomy): domain Bacteria; phylum Bipolaricaulota; class Bipolaricaulia; order UBA7950; family UBA9294; genus RXOA01. The sequence continues at coordinate 1,983 of RXOA01000120.1, read as the reverse complement.
ATCGACAATCGTTTCGTGATGAACCCGGCGACTTCCGGCGGAACGGCCTCAAGCAGAAGAAGCTGCGCCCCCGCATTCTCGATCGCCAACGCATCCTCGATGACCAGGCGAGCGGATTCCGCGGTTCGTCCCTGCGCCTTGTGTCCACCGAGCTGCCCCGAGCTTTGCGGCGTCAATCCGATGTGTCCACATACAACGATCCCCGCATCGAGGATCGCCCTGATCCGATCCACGACCCGCACACCACCCTCGAGCTTGATGGCGTCGGCGCCCGCCTCTTTCAGAAACCGTCCCGCGTTCTTCACTGCGTCCACATTGCTTGGCTGGTAGCTGAGAAACGGCATGTCGCCGATGACGAATGCCGTGGGCGCTCCACGTCGTACAGCCTCGGTGTGCACGATGGATTGATCCATCGTCACCGGGACCGTCCCCTCGTATCCGTACACACACATCCCCAGCGAGTCGCCGACGAGAAGCATCTCCAGCCCTGCGGCTTCGGCGAACTGCGCCGTTGGATAATCGTACGCCGTGAGCCATGAAATCTTCTCTCCCGCCTGCTTCATCTTGTGCAGATCAAGGATCGAGATCTTGCGCCGTCCTGTTGACATGTGGCCTCCTTGCCTCTCTCACTCGGCACCCACTACGATTGCCGAATCCTCTCCAACAACCCGCACCCGAACCCCTCCAACAGCCGCCCAAGGCGGCAGAGCGGGAGGCCGATCACATTGTAGTAGTCCCCTTCAATGCGCTCGACGAACAACGCGGCAGCCCCTTGGATTCCGTACCCGCCCGCCTTGTCATGGTACTCGTCAAGCGAGAGATACGCTTCGACTTCTTGCTCGGTTAACGAACGAAACCAGACCTTGGTAGATTCCACCGCCAGCTCACACCTTCCTGTTGCCGTATCCAGCACACACAAGCCGGTTAGCACGAGATGGTCGCGCCCGCTCATGCGCCGAAGCATCGCGCGGGCATCCTCCCGGCTGCTGGGTTTTCCCAAGACTTGCCCGTTCACGGCGACCATCGTATCCGCGGCCACGATCAATCCAGCGCCGCGCTGCCCCACATCTCGTGCCTTTCGCTCGGCAAGCACACGAACCTGGACGTCAGGAGGGCCGGCTGCCACTTCTTCGATGTGGCTACGCATGACCACGATCGATGGGACGAACCGGGACAGAAGCTCGATTCGGCGCGGAGATCCCGACGCGAGGACAATCCGGCAGTCGCGCTCAGACACGGAATCCTGTCATCGCTCACTCCCGCGCACAATCCGCGAACTCACGGGCTCCATTCCACATCCTCAGCCGTTTCGCCGCCGAATTCGGATGCCCCGCCGCAGTAATGCATCGTATACGGGCTCTGGAGCTCGATTCCCTTGTGGAGCAACACGATTCCTGCAGACGCTTCGCCCGGGCCAAGCCGGCGTTGCGCCGTGAACCCCTCGGTCAGATCGACAAACGACGACCGGCTGAAGAAGAGAAACGTCGACCCGGCCTGCTGGATGTAGAAGGCGTACGGCGTAAACTCCGCCCCCGTCGTCGACGCCGCCCACACCATCACCGCCCCCGTTCCCGCCAGGGGAGCAAGGACTTCCCAGAGTGCGCCCGCTTCGTGCTCCGCTCCGTCCACGGCGCCCTGTTCCGCGAACAACGCGTCGCCAAGTTCGACAAGCATGAGTCTCAGCCGATCCGCCTCTCCCCCACACGTAATCAGGTGGATCCGCTGCGTCCCGATGCCCAGCAATCCCGCCAATTCTTCGGCCTGGACATCCTCGTCAAGCAACGCATCGAGGAACGGGATCGTCGCCGGCGCGGCTCCCAAGGATCCCTGCCGAAGCTCTTCGTGCGCCGGATCGGTGGCGGCCTCGCCCGCGCCAACCGAACCTGGACTCGCCCCTGGGAGAATCGCGGCGTGCGGAGCAAGCCTCAGAGAGATCGCTCGCTCCTCCTGACCCCGGTACGAGATCGTAAACAGCTGCTCGGG
>RXOA01000119.1 GCA_003979035.1 Candidatus Bipolaricaulota bacterium | reverse complement strand
GGGGGTGGAGGGTGGATGGCGAGGGGAGGCCATCGGGCGCGCCACGCTGAGTGGAGCGGTAACGTGGCAGGACGGGGAGTTTGGCATTGAAGCGGATCGAGGCCTAACAGGCGGGGTGGCTTGGAGCAGCTGGCTCCACTGGGAAGCCGCCGCGAGGATTGGCAGGATCGATCCGGAAGCGAACGCCGACGCTTCCGTTGCGCTGACAGCGGATCTGCAAGGGCGTCTTTCCGGGCCGGAGAGATGGCTCCTATTCGATGCCACTGCATCGCTTCTTCTTGAGCCGTTTACGGTGGATGTCGGCGTCTTCCAGACCGTTCCCGCCGGGGCTTCGCTTGAGCGAATCGGCGTCACGGTCGGTCTATCGCAGTGGAGATGGGAGGCGTTGTTGACGTTGAGAGATCTCTCTCCGGTGCGGGGTGAGATTCTTTTCGACGGAGGCTTCACACCACATCGCGAGGATCTTGCCGTAAGTGGTTCGATCTGCGTGTTCCCGGCGATCCGTGGACAAGTTGGCCTGACAGCCGGTCTTCCTTGGGGATCGATCCGGTTCGGTGCGGTGTGGGGTGTGGACGACCCGCTCCAGTTGAGCTTTTCTGTGGCCGACGCCGCACTCGGAGTGGATATCGCCGCTGCATGGATCGAGACGAGGGGGGCGGAGGATCCGATGCAGTTGGAGGTTGAAGCGGGCAAGGATTTCCGTTGGGGGAAGCTGCGGGGTCGAGTCGTTCTTGGCGGCGGCGTCCGACTGGAGATGGGCGTGACGATCAAGCTTGATGCACTCAAAGCGAATCGTCCGCCTGTTGCCGCGTTCACCGTGTTCGGTCTGCAGTCCGACGATCCGCTGACTCTCTGGCTGGACGCGGCGTCAAGCCAGGATCCGGACGGCGGCAGGCTGACGTACGAGTGGTCGTTCGGAGATGGGGGGGAGAACGCATCCGGTGTTGTCGTCGCCCACGCGTTTCCGGCAGCGGGGTCGTACTCCGTGGGTCTCACGGTAACGGACGAAGAAGGAAGCGCGTCCCGTATCTCCGAGGTGCTGGAAGTTGGCGGACTGGCTGGAACCGAGACCACGGCCCGATTTTCGTGGAACGCCGAAGACGGAACAGGGCGACGGCGGGAGGGCACGACAAGGATCGGCGACATGCTGGTCGTCGATGCGGGGGAGTCGATCTCCGAGGACCGGATTGTCGAGTTTGCTTGGGATGTTGGGGGAGACGGCGTGGTCGAACTGCGAACGGAGAATCCTGTGTCAAGACTGCCGCTTCTCAACGAGGGGCCGGTTGCAGTCGTCTTGCGGGTCACAGATGCCGGCGGCCGGACGGGCGTGGTTTCCGACGTGGTCGACGTGGTGCCGCGGGCGGCCCCGATCGCCACAGCGGCTTTCTCCCCCGTGTCTCCGCTGGTTGGAGAACCGGTGGCGTTCACGGATATCTCAACAGATCCGGACGGAGTGATCATTGCGTGGTCGTGGTCGTTCGGAGATGGGCAACGGAGCGACGAGCAACATCCTCGCCATGCCTACGCTGTCGTGGGAGCGTATGAGGCAACGCTTGAAGTGACCGATCACGAAGGACTGACCGATCGCACGAATTTCGTGATCGAGGTCGTTTCGTCGAGTGATGCGACGATTCCGGCGAACGTGTGGGTTCTGGCGATCGGGATTTCCGACTACGCAACCGTGAATGATCTCCAATACGCCCGCGAGGACGCCGTAGCGATTGCTCGGTGGGCCCTCTCGGAAGGTGTCCCCTTAGATCATCTTCGGCTTCTCCTCGATGAACAAGGACGCGTCGACGATGTCGGCGGACTATCCTCCGGTCCCGCCGACCTCCTCCACGTCCGGGAGGCGCTGGGCTGGCTGCGGCGGGAAGCGGGTGAGAATGATCTTGTCATCGTGTCGTTCTCCGGTCACGGGGCACGAGCCGAAGATGACAACGGCGATGAGTCGGATGGATGGGATGAGTTGTTCGTGTTGCGGGACACGATCGTCGGCGCTGAGGCGGAGACGGCACTAAGGGACGATGAGTTGGCGGGATTCGTCGGAAGAATTCCGTCGCAACGTGTTGTTCTGCTGCTTGATACGTGTTTTTCCGGAGGGGCCGAAGCAGGAGGGCGCACGGTTTCTGATCGGCAGGGAGCGGATGGTGAACGGCCTGCGACGGAGGAAGGCGAGCACCGTGATTGGGACGAACTTGCGTCGTCTTCGACCGTCATTCTCGCCGCCGCCGGAGAAGGTCAAATCGCGCGTGAGTCCGAAGCTTTGGGTCACGGCGTGTTCACGTACTTCTTCTTGGAAGCCGTGCAAGGCGGTGCTGATGCTGACGGCGATGAACGTGTGACTGCCGCCGAGGCGGCGCGGTATATCGCGCCCAGGGTTGACGCGTTTGTCTTCTCCTGGTTGGGCGTCCATCAACAGCCGCAACTCACCGGCCGGGGAGATGCGGCGATCGTTCTTGCCCGGACTCCGTGATCGCAGCTCTTCGGAAGCGTGGTCAGCGGGCTTGTCCTCAGTCCCCCAATTCCACTGCGACGAGGAAGCTCTGTCCCTCCCGGTGGAGTTTGAGCACAATGCGGTCCCCGGAATGGCGTGCGGCGAGCAGGTCTGAGAGCTGCTGGCAGCTTGAGACGGGGACGGTGTTGACGTACGTGATGACATCATCAGGGCGCAAGCCGTACAGTTCGGCCGGACTGCCGGGATCCACGGAATCGACCCGAATGCCGGTCCCCGACGTTTCAGAGCATCCGACTCCCAAGTAGGCGTTGCCGGCCCCGTAGCGGATTGAAATCGTCTCGACCGCACGTTCGGTCAGCGGAGAGAAGTCGACGTATCGAACGGGCTGATCAATGACTGCCCCGGCCTCGGTTGCCCGTTCTCCCGCGCGCTCGGCTTCCAGGTAGGCGTAGGCGGTGATCTGGCCGCGCCGCTCGATGAGCGGAGAGTGGGTGTGGCTGGGAACGCCGAATCGAAATTCCAGCGCTTCCTGGCTGGAGACCTGCCATCCGGAGATGACCATCGCCCCTTGCGGGGCAAGAATCCACATCCTGTCATCCGATGTTTGCGCAATCCAATCGCTCCCCAGCGTATTCAGTCCGTCGATCTCGACGACAACTCCCACTCGAGCCGGGGTGTTGTTGATGACTCGTAGGCGGTAGGCCGTGCCCAGCTCGGGATTGATTCCGTACACCCACGCGTGGCCGCGGGGATCCCCCGAAAGCAAGACCTGAGGCCAAGCAGATGGATTCACGGACGCGATGCGGACGACTGCTTCGCCCACGGCATTGGCTTCCTCGGCCGGAAGAGAGAACGTGCTGTATCGCTGGAGAGACTCGGAAAGCGGTTGCCAAGTCCCGAGACCGAGAAACCCCCAAGGCGCAAAGACTTCAATCTCTACGGAGATGTATCTGCCCGTTGCCGCGCCGAGCGTCGCCGTTCCCTGAACCGCCGCAAGCGCCGCAACAAGCGCGAGGATGATCAGCAATCGATTTCGGTATCTCATGAATCCCCCTGTCGTTCCGATCCTGTACCGGGCGAACCGATGGTAGCCATGTTGGCCCGTCGTCTCCTCTGTCCGGTGGAGCCATTATACGTGAGGCCTCCGATGGAGCGGAGATTGAAGCGCGACGACACAAGAGATGATCGTTCCCACACCGAGGTGGCACCGACGGGGAGCGCGGAGTCGGGATTGCCTGCTAGAGAGCGCGTCCCTTGCCGGAATCAAGCGTGTCCACCAATGCGGCGGGAAACGGCTCGAAGTAGGCTTGTGACGCCAAGTACGGCTCTTGGAACCGTACAATCCAAGACTGCATGACGCGGGTTGCCGCGCTAAGGCAGACTCGACGATTCCGATATGCTTCGAGGGTGTCGAGGAAGAATCCTTTCTCATTCGGGGACAGCTGATCGGAGAAGTAGCCCAGGGCATGCATCAGAACATTGATGTTGGCCGCTTGTCGGGGAGTGCGGGACAGGGCCTCCATGAACAGCTGACGATAGCGGTCGAAGGCATCCTTGAACCCGGCCTTTCGGGCGGATGCGACGATCCGTCCCAGCTCGCGCATCTTCTGCTGGTTGTAGGCCATCAGCAACAGCTTGTGCTCGGCGTGGAAGGCGACGAGCGACGACAGGTCTCCGGCTTCTCCTACCAGACGCAGGGCGGAACCGGCAAACAGCCGGGTGAGGAAATGCTCGCGGATCTCGAAGTTCTTCAGGCGCCCCTCGTCTTCAATTGGAACGGATGGCTGCGCCACGGACAGCAATTGCGCGAACAGCCCCTGTCCCTTGGTGAACGATGCACCGCGCTTGGGGCTCGAATACCGTCTGACTTCGCGCGGACCGCACGATGGTGAACCCCACTTGAACACGACGCCGTCCACCGGACGGAGTTCGTCCAGAAGACGGCGCGAAAACGAGATCATCGCATCTGTGACGTCCCGATCTGTCTCTGGTTGCACCAGCCGTACCCCTTGATCCGTTTCGACCAGCCGCAGTGGGGAGCGGGGCACGCCGAGGCCGATCGCCATCTCCGGACAGGCCGATTCAATCGAGAGGAATGGCTTTATCTGCTCCAGCGCCGGCTCATGGATGATCGCTCCATTGTAGCGACAGGCTTCGAATCCCAGACAATGACTGAAGAATACAATCGGTTTCGCGAATGTCCTGGCCATGGTCTCACGCTCCCGAACTACCGTACCGGAATCGCGTGGAGGAAGGAAGCGACGGTTCGGCTCCTGCCCCTGATCGGGAGTCGCAATCGGAAATGCGAAGCGAACGACGCGTCATCGAAGCGACGACGGAGCGGTTGATCGCTACGGATACGGGCCGGGCATTGTCGCGAAGAAGGGATCGAGGTCGACATTGCCGCCACTCAAGACGACGCCGACTCGATCCCCCTGGAACCGCGAAGTGCGTGCGAGCAGCGGGGCGAGAGCGACGGCACTTGACGGTTCGATGATGACTTTCAGTCGCTCCCAAGCCCAGCGCATCGCGCCGACGATTTCCGCCTCGGAAACGGTGATGATCTCGTCGACAAGGCTGCGAATAACGGCGAAGTTCATTTCGCCCAGCGGGGTACGAAGCCCATCGGCGATTGTCCGAGGGACGAAATCGACAATTCGCCGCCCTTCCTGCAGCGAACGGAATGCGTCATCCGCCGCGCTCGGTTCGCAGCCGATCACCCGTAATGCCGGACAGAGATGCTTTGCCGCGATCGCTGTTCCGGCGAGCAATCCTCCGCCCCCAACGGGGGCAAGAACGACATCGAGCGGAGACGCTGACCTGTGGTCCCGTGTGGCTTCGGTGGATTGGATCTGCTCGACAAGCTCGAAAACGGCAGTTCCTTGCCCGGCAATGATCCTGGCATCATCGTGGGAATCCACGAACGTGGCCCCGGATTTCTGTTGCTCGCGTCGCGTGGCCTCCACACGGGATGCCTGCACCGGCTTGCACAGAATCACGCGCGCTCCGTAGCCACGGGATGCGCGCAGCTTGGCCGGTGTCGAGTCTTCCGGCATGATCACGGTTGCCGTGATCCCCTCCAGTCGTGCGGCAAGAGCGAGCGCTTGAGCGAAATTACCGCTGGAGTGCGTGATCACGCCATGCCGTCGCTGCTTGGCGTCCAGTGAGCGAACCGCCGTGAATGCACCGCGGAACTTGAACGATCCGGTTCGCTGGAAGTTTTCGCATTTTAGGAAGACGTGCGCCCCCGTGAGGTGGTCCAAGGTCCGACACGTGAGCACCGGTGTCCGGTGCGCGATTCCGTCAAGAATCCGCGTGGCGGACAGCACATCACTCCATTCAGGCAGCGTGTCCATTGAGCTTCTCTCGAAAGATCATCTGCCGATAGGTTCGCAACTCGGTGATCGACTCCTGGATGTCCTGCAGCGCGCGGTGAGCGGAAGCTTTCTCATTGCTCATCGATCGGCTGAGTTCGGGGTACCATCGTGCGACCAACTCCTTGATCGAACTGACATCCACATGGCGATAGTTGAGGTACGCATCGATCTGTGGCATATGTCGGATGAGGAAACGACGATCGAAGCAAATCGAATTGCCGCACAGAGGGTTGCTTTGAGCTGCGCCATGTTTGCGCAGGAAGGCGAGCGTCTGCGCTTCGGCATCGCTTGTAGACAGCGTCGATTGCCGGACCTCCTGGAGCAGGCCGGAGTCTTCGTGCTGCTTCTTGCCCCAAGGGTCCATCGCGTTGAGGATCTCTCCGGGCTGATGAACGACGAGGCATGGCCCAGTGGCAACCAAGGATAGATCTTTGTCAGTGACAATTGTTGCGATTTCCAGGATGACATCTCGATCCGGGTGAAGCCCGGTCGTCTCCAGGTCGATCCAAACAAGTCGGCTGGACCTCGAACGGTCGCCTTCTTCCATGTCCTCTCCTTATTCCGAGGTGCAAGCGTACGCGAGAACAGAGCAGTCGGCCAATCAACTCCATGGACCGGAAGCGGGCCGACTGCTCTCCGCACGACCTTCTCTCGAACTACCGACTCGCGGCTCGTACCGGCTTCAGCCCCAACCATGCCACGATCGCCCCGAAGGCGGCAAGGGCCATGACCGGAAGGAACACCGGAAGATAGGCCCCCGTGGCGTCCTTGATGACACCGGAGAGGAGCATTCCCGCGATAGCGCCGACGCCGTACGACGTGAAGACAAGCCCGTAGTTCTTGCCGTAGTGGGTCGTTCCGAACAACGTCGCCGTTGCTGTGGGCGCGATGGCAAGCCACCCGCCGAGGTTGAGATACAGAACTGCGAATGCAATGAAGTACAGCACAGGGCTTGCGTTGCCAAGAAGATACAGCAGCGCCGATGCGACCAGAATCAGGACGAACGACAATACTGCGGTGCGCCGCGGATTCAACTTGTCGGTCAGCCACCCGAAAAGCGGTCTGCCCACGCCGTTGAAGACAGCAAACAGAGCCACCATCGTCGTGAGTAGGCTCTGCATTCGGACGTCGCCGTATCCAGCTGCCCGCAGGATCTCTTCTCCGAACGGCTTGGCGATCCCGATCGCCATCAATCCGGCAAGGCAGCCGATGGCATAGGTCCCCCACAGCGCGTAGAACGTACTCGTACGCACCATTTGCTTGCGGTCAATATCGACACCGGCTGCGTCTCCGCCTGCGCCCCCGCCCGTCCATCCTCGCGGCCTCCAATCGGCTGCGGGCATGCGAAGAGGAAGCGAGAGCAGGACCAGCACGGCCAAGAACGCAATCCCGAGATACTTGAACGTTCCCAGCGCTCCGACCGCCGGGTTGTTGATCATACGCGTCATCAGCGGGACCATGATCAGAGCGGACAGACCGAATCCCATCACGGTCAATCCTACGGCGATGCCTTTCTTGTCGGGGAACCATTTCGCGGAGACGGCGATCGGACACCCGTAGATAATTCCTACGCCGGCGCCCGCGATCCCCCCGTAGAAAACGGTCAGCAGAGCGATGTTGGTTGCGAACCCGGATAGGATCCACCCTGCGCCGACAAGAACGCCGCCGAGCAGCGCCGTTTTTCTTGCTCCCCACCGGCCGACAAGGCCGCCGGCGAGCGCCATGAACAGCGCGAACATGGCGAGGAACACCATGAACGGCAATCCGCTTTGGGTCGCACTGATTCCCCAGGTCGATTCCAGGGGGAGTCGGAACACGCTAAATGCGTAGACCGCCCCCAGACAAAGGTTCATCAACAGGCCGATCGCCACATACAGCCAGCGTCCGCTCTCGGCATTCATGCCGGCGATTCTTGTTTCCGCCATCCTTGCACCTCCACCACGGCAAAACGGGGGCGGATTGTGCCACCCCCGTTCTGATTCAGACTGTATCTTGCGATGACATCAGCAGACACACGTTGATTACGATTCTCCGTAACCGACCTGATCTTTGAGATGCTCCACGCTCTCGGGGTTCTGGAGTGTCGTCAGATCCCCGACAGGCTCGTTGCGCACCAGCGCCTTGAGTACGCGGCGCATGATCTTGCCGCTGCGAGTCTTGGGAACATCGTGAGCAAAGACGATTTCGTCGGGACGGCCCGTCGGACCGATGACCGAATTGACCGTCGCCATCAGCTCCTTGCGGATGTCTTCGGAGGGCTCGACGCCAGCGCGGAGCAGCACGAACGCAACGGGGACTTCTCCCTTGAGGTCGTGAGGGCGCGACACAACAGCGACTTCGCTGACCTTGTCGTTCTGCGCCAACGCGCTCTCCACTTCAGCGGTCGCCAGTCGATGACCGGCAACGTTCATCACATCGTCCACGCGACCGGTGATGCGAATGTTGCCTGCTTCGTCCATGCGAGCACCATCACTGGTGAAGTAGCGTTCTGGACCGTACTCGGCGAAGTACTGCTTGGCGAAACGTTCCATATCGCCATAGATCCCTCGGGTTAGCGCCGGGGGGAATGGGCTGTAGATCGCAAGATAGCCGCCCTCGCCTGCCGGAACCGGAGATCCGCCGGAGTCGAGAATGTGGCCAAGAATCCCAGGGAATGATCGCCCGGCGACCGTGGGAACAAACGGGCCGATTCCGGGGAGGCTGTTGACCATGTTGGCCCCGGTTTCCGTCTGCCACCAAGTATCGATGATCGGGCAGCGACCGCCGCCGATGACGTTGAAATACCAGAGCCAGGCATCCACATTGATCGGCTCGCCCACGGTCCCAAGAAGGCGCAGTGAAGAGAGATCATGCTTGTTCGGCCAGTCGTCACCCTGCTTGACGAACATGCGGATCGCCGTAGGAGCGGTATACAGCTGCGTGACTTTGTGCTTTTCGATGATCGACCAGAATCGACCGTAGTCCGGCGTATCCGGCGATCCTTCGTACACCAACGTGGTGACGCCGTTCATCAGCGGACCGTAGTTGATGTAGGTGTGACCCGTGATCCAACCGACATCCGCCGTGCACCAGTAGACATCGCCTTCATGAAGGTCGAAATTCCACTTGGCCGTCAAGTGGGCTTGAACGGCATACCCGCCGGTCGTATGCATGATCCCCTTCGGCTTGCCGGTCGTGCCCGACGTGTAGAGAAGGAACGAAAGGTCTTCGGAATCCATCTCCTCCGCGGGGCAAGTTTCCGGCTGGTCGGCGACCACGTCGTGGTACCAGAGATCGCGGCCGGGGGTCATCGGCGTGTCTTCCTGAAGGCGCTTCACAACGATGAGCTTCTCTACCGGCGTGCCTGCGGTGCCGTTGTCGGCGTTCTGCTTGAGCCGGATGGCCTTTCCTCGCCGGTAGTACCCGTCAGCGGTGATGACCACCTTGGCTTTGGCATCGATCATTCGATCGCGAAGCGACTCCGGTGAGAAGGCCGAAAAAACCACGCTGTGCGGCGCTCCAATTCGAGCACACGCCTGCATCGCGATCACGGCTTCGGGAATCATGGGAAGGTAGATTCCGATGGAATCGCCCTTCCTGACTCCAAGTTCCTTGAGTGCGTTTGCGAATTTGCAGACGCGCTTGTGCAATTCACTGTACGTGAGCTTCAAAGCAGGCTCATTGATCGGCTCGGGCTCCCAAATCAGTGCAATCCGATCGCCGCGCCCTTCTTTGATATGCCGATCCAGCGAGTTGTAGGACAGATTGATCTTCCCGCCGCCGAACCATTTGTAGTTGTGGGGCGAGAATTCATACGCTTTGTCCCACTTCTTGAACCAGTGCAGCTCTTCGGCATGTTTGGCCCAAAAAGCCTCAGGATCTGCCTTTGCCTGCTCGTAGATCGATTCGTCCGATACCCAAGAACGTTCCTTGAGATCGTCGGACGGCCAGAACACATTCTCCTCGATAGGATCCTTTCGGACCCAGTTCACCAACTCCGCCACGGTTGGACCACCTTTCGTATTGTGATTGTGGTTGCCGAAATACTAGCCAAGCGGTCCCCGTGGATCAAAGAGACGTCGACGCAGTTCGAAGCAATGAGCCGAGGAAAGGCGTTCCGTACAGCAATGCATACACTTGTCGGCGGTCCAGGACACGGGAGACGTACGTGGTTGTCTCATCGTACGGCGATTCGCCGGAGGCTTTCCAGCGATCGACAGCTGAGGGGCCGGCGTTGTAGGCGGCAAGGGCCGTGGTGAGGTCTCCCCCGTAGCGATCCAGCAGATAAGACAGATACCAAGTCCCAAGGCGGATGTTTGTATCTGGATCTTCAAGACCGATGGGAACGTCGACCCCGATTTGCTCGGCGATCCATGTCCCGGTCGCGGGCATGATCTGCATCAGGCCCTGTGCCCCGGCCGAGGAAACCGCATTCGGACGGAAGCGGCTCTCCGCGTGGATGACGGCAGCGACAAGCCACGGATCAAGCTGGCCATGCTCCGATGCCCAGTGATCGATGCTGGGTTCGTAGCGAAGCGGGAACAGCACGGCTGTCGATACCAGCACCAGCGTCGCCGCCATCGCCATGACGATGATGACGATCAAAACTCGGTAGAGAAGACGGATTGATGCACCGCGATTCATCATTGCCTATAATAGCCGACAGATCGGAAGATGCACTCGGAAGAAGCGGCGAGAGCGCGGAATCACAGACAAGTCGGAAGATACGCTCGGAAGAGTGCGACAGCAGCGACGAACGGCGAATCGTGGCGGATCCGCCCGGGAGGCGAGTCGTGCGACAGTTCCTCAAGAAAGTCCGGAACCTGTTCGTAAGTGGATTGGTTGCCCTGCTTCCTTTGGGGGCGACATTCTACGTTCTGTACTGGCTTTACGGGCTAGTGGACCGGATCGTAGGCAGGGAGACAGCCTTCGGCCAGGCCGTCGAAGCGACATTCGGCCGATGGGTGCCGGGGATGGGGATCATTGTCATGATCGTCATCATCCTTGCGGTTGGGTTTGTCATCCGGAACGTCATGGGGCGAAGCATCCACGCATGGGTGGAGCGGATCGTTCTTACGGTACCGGGGATTCGCAAGATGTACGGAACATTCAAGCAGTTGTTCAACGCCGTTCTTGATCGAGAGTCGGCGACGTCCTTCTCCAAGGTCGTCCTGTTCGAGTACCCGAAGGAGAACCTGTACGTGTTTGGGTTGGTTACCAATGAGAATCTGGGCACCGTCCAGGAGATTACCAAGGATGAATCGATCATGGTGTATGTGCCGACATCGCCGAATCCATTGTCGGGATACCTCGTCGTGGTTCCGAAACATGCAGTCACTGAAATCGATATCCCTGTCGAGGACGCCCTATCGATGATCATGTCAAGCGGTTCGGCTCTTCCCGACGGCTTGCGGATTGAGGGCGATCAAGAGAAGATCCGCGAACAGCTGCATCTTTTCCGTCGTCGGAAGCAAACAAGGTGAGAGCAATGCCGATTTTCAAAGACAGAGAGTACTTGCGCGTCGAGCTGGAGCGATCCCAGGACGAGAGCCTGTGGATGCAGTGCAAGGCGTGCGGTGAACTGGTTTTCAAACGTCGTGTGCGAGAGAACAACAACATTTGCCCCAACTGCGGGGAGTACTTCTTCCTGACGGCGCCGGAACGGATCGAATCTTTGATTGACGAAGGATCATTCGTCGACATTTCGAAGCCCATCGTTGCCGGAGATCCGCTGGCGTTTATCGACAGCAAGTCCTATCCGGAACGGATTGAGGTTGCTCAGGAGAGAACGGGGTTGCCCAGCGCGATCCTGATTGCAGAGGCGAAGATGGGCGAAATTCCTGTGGTGATGGGGGTTATGGACTTCCGCTTTGTCGGCGGGAGCATGGGTTCGGTTGTGGGTGAGCAGATCTGCTACGGGATGGAGCAGGCGGCGGAACGCAAAACGCCTTTCATCCTTATCTCCTCATCCGGCGGCGCGAGAATTCAAGAAGGCATGTATGCCTTGATGCAAATGGCGAAAACAGCCGCCGTTCGCGAGCGGCTGGCGAGAGATGCCGTGCCATTCATCTCGGTCATGGCCTATCCGACCACTGGGGGTGTGCAGGCTTCCGTTGCCAGCCTCGGCGACATCATCATTGCCGAACGGGGTGCTCTGATCGGGTTCGCGGGGAGGAGAGTCATTCGCGATACCACCGGTGAGGATCTTCCGGCGAATTTTCAGACGGATGCCTTCGCTTTCCAGCATGGCTTTATCGATCGAGTGGTGAATCGTGAGAACCTTCGTGAGGAACTGATCCACGTGATTCGATTCTTCCAATCGACGGAGAAGAGGGAGTCATGAGCGACGAACGAACGCTCGATTTGCTGGAAGCGAAGATCCGCGAGCTTCAAGAACTGAACAAGATGGAAGGGATGGATCTGTCATCCGAAATCACGAAGCTCGAAACGAAGCTTGAGTCGTTGCGGGCGGCGCTCTACGCGGATTTGTCGGATTGGGATCGCGTCAAGATCGCACGACACTCCAAGCGCCCGTACGCGTGCGACTACTTCGAGCGCATCTTCACGGACTTCTACGAACTACATGGTGACCGATTCGTGGGAGACGACCGGGCCCTGATCATCGGCCTGGCGAGACTTGACGGCAAACCGGTTGCCGTGATCGGTCAGCAGAAAGGGCGTACCACAGAAGAGAACAAGGAGCGCTTCTTCGGGATGCCCCGGCCTCAAGGGTATCGGAAGGCGCACCGGCTTCTGCTTCTTGCCGAGCGGTTCGACCTGCCGGTGATCTCGCTTGTCGATACGGCGGGAGCCTATCCGGGGCTGGAGTCGGAGTCCGGGAATATCGGCGGCGCGATTGCCGAGAACCTCGCCCTTATGTCGCGTCTTCGTGTTCCGATTGTTGTGTGCATTGTCGGCGAAGGAGGCTCAGGGGGCGCCCTGGCTGTTGGCGTTGGGGATCGTATTCTGATGCTGGAGAACGCCACCTTTTCCGTGATCAGTCCTGAAGGTGCTGCGGCAATTCTCTGGAAGGACAAGGATCGAACTCGAGAGGCGGCGGAAGCGCTGCAACTCACGGCGGGGAAGCTTCTGCGACTCGGATTGATCGATGAAGTCGTTCCTGAACCATTGGGAGGCGCGCACAAGAACTGGCCGGAAGTCTTTGAATCGGTTCGCACGAGTCTTGTCCGGCATGTCGAAGAGCTGCAGAACACGCCGCGGGAGCGGCTCGTGGAGGCACGCTACGCGCGCTACCGCAATACTGGGGAATTCCACACATTGGCTGAAGCATGACGCGGATGCTGCTTGCGATCGGCAACCCACTTGCCGGGGATGACGGCGTTGCCGCACGCACGGCGGCGTACTTGCGGGATTCAGGGGCGGATTGGCGGATTGTCGATGCCGGACTCTCGCCGGAGAACGTAACCGGACTCATCCGTCGCGAGACCCCCGATCTTCTTGTGGTGGTCGACGCCGCGCGGATGGGCGCGCCGATTGGCTCCGTGTTTCGTCTTCCGACCGAATTTGCCGACAGGATGCTTCTTTCCACGCACGGACTTCCGTTGCCATTTCTGATCGAACGTCTGCGGGAAGCTGCCGGTCGGATTGTCTTGATCGGCATTGAGCCCAAGAGCACTGCGTTGGGCGAGGCGATTTCGGAGGAAGCCGTGTGTGCGGCGCAGCGTCTGGCTGAGCTGCTTGCAGCGGACGCCGTCGACCGGGTCCCGAGGATCGAGAACATGGATCCCGCGATGCATTCGTGACGAGAGGCGTCTCCGGAAGCACCCTAGATTAGAGCTCTTCGGTCGCGTGTGCGCCATCGCTCGCGGAGGAGGACTTGCGGAAGAAGACGACCACGAGAATCGGCGACAGCAGGTAGAATCCCATCATTGCCAGAAACAGGGGCGAGAAGCCTGCCACGCCCTGTATGTGTCCGCTGACAAACGAACTTAGCGCCCAGCCGCCGTTCCACGACAGCGAAACGAGGCTTGCGGCAAGAGGACGGAGGGACGGCGGAACCACCCCCATCGAAAGCGCGTTGAACGTGGGCGTGCTCATGTTCATGAGCGCCGTCCGGATGAGGTAGCCGGAGATCGAGATCCAAAGCCACGGCGCAAAGCCCATCACCAACAGAAACGGCAGAGAGAGAAGCTGGGTCAAGGCGATTGCCCAGATGTTGCCCAGTCGCTTCACAAGAAGCGGCATCATCAATCCGGCGAAGACGATTGTCAGCGAAGAGATGGCAAACGCCATCCCGAGGGTCGCATCCGAAGCGCCGAACTCAATCCGATAGAACACGTTGACAAACGGCATGATCAGCCCGGCGCCGCACGAGATCGTCAGCTGAATAGCGATTAGCTGCAGAAGCGGCTTGCGATGGGGGCGCAGCTTGGCGCGTTTCAACGACAGGTTCACCCGTCCACGATGACGACCCATCCAGATCACCGGAGCAAGCGCGAAGCTGGCGATGACCATTGCCGTGATCAGTGTGGCTCGATACGGGGCCGGCCCAGAGTCGGGAAGACCGAACAGCCGATGATAGAGGCCGGGAAGAACCCCGCCGACGGCGCTGGCGACGACGGTGGCCAGCGTCGCCGCCGCGAATTGAATCGAGAAAAGATGGGTGCGGTCCCGTTCGGTAGAAACGTCGGCCATCAGGGGGGATGCGGTGATCATCGTCAATGCCGAGCCGAGCCCCCACAGGGCACTCGCCGCCAACAACGGCGCGCGAAACGGGAGCAACGTCCAGCCGAGGAGAGCGCCGATCTGGAGTGAGACGCCCAGAAGCAATCCACGGCGATAGCCGAAGCGTGGCAGGAGAAAGCCCACGGGAAGGGCCGCCGACGCGGTGACAAACGCGGGGATTCCGACGAGCAATCCGATGAAGGCCTGATCGAATCCGAGTTCCAGCGCATAGAGGTTGAGATACAGATACTGCACCCCGATCATCAAGCTGTACAGAGACGTGCAGATCAGATAGAGCTTTGCATCGCGCGAGAATCCTCGCATGGTCGCAAGGTACTCCCGCAGCATGCTTCCGAGGAGTCTCTTCATCTAGCTTGACGCTTCTTGCATCAGCAGAGAGTGTGCCGCCGTCACCACGGCCTCCGGAGAGATTCCGAGCTGCTTCATGACTTCGGGGCCAGGCGCGCTTGCGCCGAACCGATCGATGCTGAGCATTCGCTGTTTCGGACCGACCCCAGTGTATCGCTCCCACCCCATTCGAATCCCCGCCTCGACTGCGATGCGCAGTCCGATCCTTTCGGGAAGGACCTCGCGGCGGTACGACTCCGGCTGGTGCTCGAACAACTCCCAGCTAGGCATGGAGACCACGCGGACGCGATGGCCCTCGTTCGCGAGGGTTTGAGCCGCGTCCAGGATCACGGCAACTTCAGATCCCGATGCCATCAGCAGGATCTCGGGGGCGGGAGCGGAGTCCCACAGCACGTAAGCCCCCCGGCGCGTCCCGTTTGCGGCGCCACACTGAGTACGGTCAATGGTTGGAAGCGCTTGGCGCGAAAAGACAAGAACCGTGGGGGCGTTCCGTTGTTCGATCGCAATCTGCCAGGAGACAGCCACCTCGTTGGCATCCGCGGGGCGGATGACGGTGAGGTTGGGGATGGCGCGCAGCGTAGCGATCTGCTCGATCGGCTGATGGGTGGGGCCGTCTTCACCGACACCGACGCTATCGTGGGTGAAGATGAACACCACGGGGTATCGGCTCAGGGCGGCGAGGCGTATTGCCGGTCTCATGTAGTCGGAGAACACGAGGAACGTGGCGGTGTAGGGGATCAATCCTCCATGTGCGGCGAGGCCATTGGCGATCGAGCCCATGGCGTGTTCACGTACGCCGTAGTGCAAGTTCCGCCCCTCGTACCCCCACGGACCGCCGACGGCGCCCTGTAGATCGCCAGGGACCGCGCCCGGCCGCTGGAAATCGCCTTTCTCCTTTAACCAAGTGAATGTTGATGGATCAAGATCCGCTGACCCGCCGAACAGCTCGGGGAGGACGGCGCCTGCAGCCTGCATGATCGTCTCTGAAGCCTTGCGAGTTGCCAGTCCCTTGGCGTCCGGTTCGAACTTCGGCAGGGCTTTGTCCCACCCTTGAGGAAGCTTCCCCTGCATGCGACGACGGAAGTCCCCGGCAAGAGCGGGAAGCTCGGCTTCGTACAGGGAGAACCGCTCCAGCCATTCTTCATGAAGCTTCTTGCCCTTCTCGCCAACAGACGCGAACAGCTGGCGTACATCATCGGGGACAAAGAATCGTGGTTCGACAGGCCATCCCGCCGCTTTCTTGGCCGCGTCAAGCTCCTCCGCGCCCAGCGGCGAGCCGTGTGCTTTGAATGACCCCTGCTTGGTCGGAGCGCCGTGTCCGATTACCGTCGAGACTTCAATCAAAGTCGGCTTGTCCGTCTGTTGTTTCGCGACGGTGATTGCATCGTCGATCGCTTGCAGTTCTTCGCCATCGTCCACCTTGAGCACCTGCCAGCCGGCCGCCGCGAAACGAGCGCCGGTATCTTCGGATGTCGTAAGCGACGTGGATCCGGCGAGTGAGATGCGGTTGGAGTCAAAGAGCACAATCAGCTTCCCGAGCCCGAGATGGCCGGCAAGCGCGGCGGCTTCGTAGGAGACGCCTTCCATCAGGCATCCGTCGCCGACCAGAGCATAGGTGTAATGGTCCACCACGGTGTGGCTGCCCGTGTTGTAACGGGCCGCCAGATGCCGTTCGGCGATTGCCATTCCAACGGCATTGGCGAGCCCTTGTCCAAGGGGACCGGTCGTGACCTCCACGCCCGGACACAAGGGGCTCTCGGGATGCCCGGCCGCGCGGCTTCCCCATTGGCGGAACGCTCGAAGCTCGTCGAGCGTCAGGCCGTACCCGGAGAGCACGAGGAGGGAATAAAGCAGCGCGGAGCCGTGACCGGCGGAGAGCACGAATCGATCGCGATCGGCCCAATCGGGCGCCGCCGGATGATGGCGAAGATGTCGTGTCCACAGAACATAGGCCATCGGCGCGGCACCGAGCGGCAGCCCCGGATGTCCGGATCGGGCTTGCTCGATTGCATCGCATGAGAGGAAGCGCAATGCATGAACACAACTGTGGTCGACTTGGGACGTGATCATTGATTTCCTCCGCTTTTCTTCGCTCCGGCGTGGTTCGGGAAACGCATCCAATGCCATCCTTCCTGATGGGTCCTGGCGCAGAGCTTTCGGCTCAAACGGCAATCAACTTTGAGCACACGGGAAGCGAAAGTCAACCCGGTCGGCGTAGCGGCGGATTGACGATCGATCGGACGGCCGTATTTCTAGTGCATCCTGGCATTCTGCAATGAGTCGTCTGGTTGTCTGGCCCATCTAGCGCTTGCGAGCGTTTCTCGATACACTGAGCACGATCAGGATTGGTAGCGTGCAGCGATGAAGCGCCCGCTGGAAGTGCGTTGGTCTTGCCTTCAACAAACTTTCGGGAGAGCGGAAAGAGGAGTCCATATGGCACAAGTAACGCTGACGAACGTGACCAAGAAATTCGGGGATTTCACGGCCGTGAATGACATCTCCATGGAGATCGAAGACGGAAAGTTTACCGTTCTTGTTGGGCCTTCCGGCTGTGGAAAGACGACAACGCTGCGCATGGTTGCCGGCCTCGAAGAGTTGACCGATGGGGAGATCCGCATCGGTGACCGCGTGGTGAATCGCGTTCCGCCAAAGGATCGGGACATCGCGATGGTGTTCCAGAACTACGCGCTGTACCCGCACATGGATGTCTACAACAACATGGCATTCGGGCTCAAGCTGCGCAAGACACCCAAAGATGAGATCAAGCGCCGCGTCCAGGAAGCGGCGGATCTCCTCGGCATTGAGAGCAAGATGAAAAGCAAACCAAGGGAGCTTTCCGGCGGCCAGCGCCAGCGCGTTGCCGTGGGGCGCGCGATCGTCCGGGATCCCAAGGTGTTCCTGTTCGACGAGCCTCTTTCGAACCTTGATGCAAAACTCCGTGTGCAAATGAGAACCGAACTGGAGCAGCTCCATCACAAGCTGCAGACGACCACGATCTACGTCACCCACGATCAGGTCGAAGCGATGACCCTTGGAGATCGGATCGCCGTCATGCGTGATGGGATCGTTCAGCAGTACGCATCGCCGCAGGAAACGTACGATCATCCCGCAAACCAGTTTGTCGCCGGGTTCATCGGTAGTCCGGCGATGAACTTCGTCACGGCAAGCGTTGTGAGTGTCGATGGGACTTCTCAACTGAAGTCCGAAGGGTTCGATCTCGAACTTCAGCGGGCGTCTGCGCAGCCGCTTCCGGAAGCCGTGGTGGTCGGGATCAGGCCGGAAGACCTGTCAGGCCCGGTAGATGGCGAGAAGAACGCTCTTCGGATTCAGGTCACCGTCACCGAGCAACTCGGACACTCCCTGCTTGTCTACGGGGAATGTGGTGGCCAACAGGTCGTTGCCAGCCTTGATCCGCACAGCAAGGTGGATGTGGATACGTCGATCCTTCTCAGCGTCAATTTGCAGACGATCCATCTCTTCGATCCGGAGACCGAAGCGACGCTGATCTAGTTGGGCAAGAGATGGTCGCTTCTCAGCTTGTAGGAGGGTTCTTTGCCTGAAGAGATGAAAGGACCACTTGCAGACAATGAATCAAGTCCTGGGCCTATCCTGGAATGAGCCGGGATGGTCGTGTGGCAATCACCTTGTTGATGGAAGCTCGCCGGATTGGGCGGGTCGCTTGCAGATCCCGGTCCGGATCTAAGCTGTCTCGATTGTAGGGTTCGACGCAAACAAGTTGCAGCCACGCGAAGGTGGAATCGAGTATGGCTACGATGCGGGAAGTCGCAGAGTATGCGGGTGTTTCAATCACGACAGTATCGCATGTAATCAACCAGACACGGTTTGTCAGTGAGGAACTCGCGGATCGCGTCAGTCAGGCAATCCGGAAGCTGGAGTACCGTCCGGATCAGCGTGCTAGGAGTCTGCGAACGGGTTCCACCGAGACGCTTGCCGCCCTGGTCTCGGACATTTCCAACCCGTTCTTTCCTAAGGTTGTTCGTGGCATCGAGGATTGCGCGCGGGAGAGTGGCTATAGTGTGCTTCTGTCGAACACCGACGAAAGCGCAGAGACCGAACGAGTCAACTTATCCACGATGCTGGAGCGTCGGGTCGATGGATTCATCGTCGCCCCATCAATTGGCGATAGCGACGCTTTGGAGAACCTCATCCGTCATGGTACGCCCGTGGTTCTGATCGACCGTCCGGATGACCTGCCTGTGGATCAGGTTTACTCAGAGAACGAACGAGGTGCCTACGAGGCAACGAAACATTTGATCGACCTTGGCCACACTCGAATCGGCATTGTCGCGGAGATTGCAGACATCCCCAGCTTTCGGTCGCGAGTCGTCGGATGGAAGAAGGCGCTTGCGCAGGGGGGGCTTTCTCCACACACTGGCGATCTCAGGCAGGCGGGTCTTGAAGTCGAGGGTGCCTATGCTGCGGCGAAACGGCTTCTCTCCGGGAGTGATCCTGTTTCCGCCATCTTCAGCACGAACAACCTGATGACGCTGGGAGTCTTCCGATACTTGAAAGATGCTGGAATCAGCTGCCCACAAATGGTTTCAGTCATCGGCTTCGACGATCCTGACTGGGCAAGTGCCTTCTCACCGGCAATCACGTCAGTTGCGCAGCAGCCCTACGAGATGGGGTACAAGGCAACCGAGCTGCTGTTGGAGCGGATCAAGGGCGACACGTCGCCCCCGAAGACCATCTGTCTCCTCTGCGAGCTTCGCATTCGGGAATCCACCGGCCAGCCTGCCGCGGACTCACCGCTCTCCCTGGATTGACTCTGGGCGTCTCTTTACAGCCAGTAGCGCGTGCCCAACTCCCGACTTGACAAGGCTGAGATTGGCCTTGCATGCAGCAGGGGCGAGGAATTCGATCTGTAGTCAAGCAGGCCGTTCGTGATCGGCTTCACGCTGCCTTCCCGAAGTCCCATTCCGAGAACGCTTTCTGTGCCGGAGTGGCGCTTGCTGATCCAGCTGACGTTTGTCCTAGGACTTGACTTTCCATAGTTTTCGCGCTATAAGCAAACGGTTGCGCAAACGTTCGCGCTAAGGTTTGCGCAAAGGTTTCCTAACCTTGTCTTTGCGGCTGGCGGGCTGGAGGTTCTTATTGGCAACGATGCGTGAAGTCGCTGAGAAGGCGGCCGTTTCCATTACTACGGTATCTCATGTTCTCAATGACACACGATATGTCAGCGAAGAGCTGGCACAGCGTGTACGCCAGGCCATTGACGAGCTGGACTACAAGCCGGATCAACGCGCCAGAGGGCTGAGAACAGGGCTGTCGGAGACAATCGCCGTCTTGGTCTCTGACATCGCGAACCCGTTCTTCCCCGGCGTTGTAAGGGGAGCAGAAGACTGTGCACGGGAGCGCGGCTATAGCCTCATTCTGTGTAACACGGATGAAGATCCTGAGAGGGAGAATCTCAGCGTCTCACTGATGCTTGAGCGAAGAGTGGATGGCTTCCTAATCGCGCCATCTGCTGCTGCCGCAAGCACGTTGCGGCGACTTCGGAATCGCGGAGTTCCTTTTGTAGCGATAGATCGCCCCTTCGACGATTTCCCGATTGACCAAGTGTATTCCGACAATATTGAAGGCGCGAGACAGGCAACTGAGTATCTCATCAGTCTTGGGCACACGAGAATCGGAATCATCGTTGAGATGGAGGGCATCGCGACCTTCCGCGATAGGCTCCGTGGTTGGAGGCAGGCCCACGAGGCGGCTGGACTTACCTGCGATGATGGATTGATCTGGGAGGCGGGCCTTAAAGTTGAGGGAGCCTTCGAAGCCATGCGCCACCTGATGGAACAAGTCGAACCGGCAACAGCAGTCTTCGCCACCAACAATCTCATGGTCCTTGGTGCCCTGAAGAACCTGCAAGAGACGAAGCTCAGGTGCCCCGAGGATGTGTCGGTCATGGGATTCGATGACCCAGGATGGGCGCGATCCTGGAATCCGGCATTGAGCGTTGTTGCACAGGATCAATACAGGATGGGCTATACGGCGATGGGTCTTCTGCTGAAACGGATTGCCAGAGGAGAGTCCAAGGCCGAACAAGTTGTGCTGCCGTGTGAACTGATGATTCGGGAATCATGTTGTGCGCCAATGACATAGGGATGGATCTTGTGAGTACAGACTTGCCTTTCCACTAGCAAGGGAGGTGGTTGCAGGAAGATGGAAGTGTTCATCGACGAAGAGGAGATGGAATAAGGTCATCAACTTGCATTGGGCATACCTAGGAGGGAACTTGATGAGAAAGACTCTTGGAGTTGTTCTGCTGTGCATCATGTCTTTGGGGATCTTGGCTGCGGCTGCGGATATCGAGATTGCGGTTGTCCCGAAGGCGCTCGATAATCCTGTGTTCTTCGCGACGAAGGCAGGCGCTGAGGCAGCAGCCGCAGAACTTGGGATCGACCTGATTTATACGGGCCCGGTCTCCGACGAGGGCTATGAGGCTGCTCGAGTCGTCGAGGACCTCTTGAATCGCGGAGTGGATGCGATTGCCGTATCGGTGAGCAGTGCCGATGCGATGCGGCCGATCCTTGTTCAGGCCGCGGAGAAGGGCATCCCCGTAGTGACCTGGGATTCGGATTGCCCGGACAGCCCGAGGCTTATCTATTACGGAACACCTGACTTCGAGCTCGGACAGCTCGTTGCTTCACAGCTTGCCGAGGCGATGGGTGGAGAAGGGAAGGTTGCGATCTTCCAGGTTTACGTCGGACACCCGAACCTTGACGCGCGATATGAAGGGATGCTGGACACGTTTGCGGGATACCCGAATATCGAAGTCGTCACTCGCTTCACCACGACAGCGCTCGAAATCGGACTTGCAGTCGATGCTGTGGAGAACTACATCGCGGCGAATCCCGAAATCGACGGCTTGGCGACAACGACCGGGTTCCCCTGGTGGGGGAATGTGGGCTCGATGCCAACCGTGAACGAACGAGTCCAGAATGGCGAGTTGCTGTGCGTGGGCGTGGATCCCCTTGAAAACGCGCTTCAGTATGTCGAAGCGGGGATCCTCAAAGCATGCATCGGACAACGCTTCTACGAGATGGGCTACGGCAGCGTGAATATGCTGTTCTCGCTCCTGAGGACGCCTGCGCTTGCTGGCTACCTCGCTGAGAACCCGATTACGATGCTGAGTTCAGGCATGGATATCATCACTTCGGATGGGGGCGGCGACAGCATCAGCGTCTCCGACTATCGCGACTTGATGGCGGAATGGGAAGGATAGCTTAGCTCTTGTTCCAGCGGAGGAGGCTTCTCCTTTCGACCGGGGGAAGCCTCCCTATCTCCTAAGGGCAGAGGAAATGATGGGCAAGCTCCCAAGGGCGGCTAGGATGGCAACGTGAACCTACTTGAAGTACAGGGCGTCGTGAAGACATTCCCAGGGGTGCAAGCACTCAAGGGAGTGAGCTTCGGTGTTGAGGCGGGCAGTGTCCACGCTCTTGTGGGTGAGAACGGAGCCGGCAAGTCGACACTGATCAAGGTATGTGCTGGCATTGAGAGCAAAGATGATGGAGAGATCCTGTGGAAAGGGGAAGCCACGGACATCCGGAGTCCGCTGGATGCTCGAAATCTAGGAGTGGGTGTTGTGCATCAGCACTTCCCTCAGTGCTCAAACCTCACAGTCGCGCAGAACATCTACCTTTCGGAGCTTTCGAAGACAACTCTGAGGCCTCTCATGTGGGGAGAGCGGAATCAGAGAGCAAGGGCACTTCTTAGGCAATTCGGCTTGGAAAGAGAGCCTGATGAGCTGCTCAGCAGACTCTCCATCGGTGAACGACAAGTCGTGGAGATCTGCAAGGCCGTAGCAATGAACGTCGAACTCATCATTATGGATGAACCCACATCTGCTCTGGCTTTGCAGGAACTGGAGAGTTTCTTCGATCTCATTGCAAAGCTCCGAGAGCAGAATATCACTGTGGTTTATGTGTCCCACAAACTCGATGAGGTATTCCGAATTGCCAGTCGGATCACCATCCTAAGAGACGGCAGCAATGTTTTCACCGGCAGCATCGAAGAGGTCACTCCTGCCCGTGTTGCCACCCTGATGGCAGGCCATGATGTGCAGGCGTTCGAGAGAGTAACACCCGTGAGAAGTGCTGACACTGAGCCGGTACTGGCAGTTGACGGCTTCTCTGTTTCCGACAAGGTCACCGACGTCTCCCTTTCCGTCTATCCGGGCGAGATCCTGGGTCTTGCTGGCCTTCAGGGATCTGGCGCAAGCGACCTCATGAAAGGCCTCTTCGGTCTCGAATCCGAGGTTCGGGGAACTGTGCTGATTGACGGCAAGAAAATGGAGATCCGGACGCCGAAAGATGCGATTGGGGCGGGCCTGGGCTATGTCCCTGTGGATCGTCATGTTGAGGGGTTGAACCTCATTCAATCGGTGGCTGAGAACACGGCGATCACCATTCTGCGCACGCTCAGCAGGAAGCGGATCATACAACGCAATGCGATCCGAAAACTTGGTGAGAGAGTGATCAAAATGCTCTCTATCCGATCTCACTCACCCTGGCAAGCTGTGAACTACTTGAGCGGAGGGAATCAGCAGAAGGTTGTCCTGGCAAAATGGCTCGTAACCAATCCGCATCTGCTTCTGTTGGATGATCCTACGCGCGGAGTCGATGTGGGCGCGAAGTCCGAGATCCATGGCATCCTTCGCGACCTTGTAGGAGAAGGCAAGGCATGCGTCATGACATCTTGTGAGCTGCCCGAGTTGATATCGGTTAGCAACAGAATCATCACGATGTACAAGGGCAGGATCACAGGGGAGTACGAATCGGATGCGGTTACGCAAGAGGAAATCATGCATGCAATCACAGGCGCAGTGAATACCGGAGGCAGTGCGGGAAACGGAGTCCGTGAGGAGGCTAGGGGCGATGAGTAAGAGACAATCGATGGCCAACTCGAGCAAGAAAGCGCTACTCCGGGTCTTCCGAGGGCGGGAGACTGGCGTTCTGATGGCGTTGATCGTACTCGTGATCGCGTTGTCGTTCCTGGCCAAGAACTTCCTCTCAATGGGGAACATCTTCAGCATTCTCAGGGCTGTTTCTTTCGAAGGGATCGCCGCACTCGGGATGATGCTTGTCATGATCACAGGAGGGTTGGATCTCTCGATCGCGTCGAACATGGCGCTATCAGGGATCCTTGTATCGTTGCTTATGGTGAGTGGCGTCCCCGTTTTCCCGGCGGTTCTCATCGCCATTGTTGCAGGCATGGGCATCGGTTTGGTTAACGGGTTGATCATCACTCGCATTCGACTGGGACCGATCATTACGACGCTCGGAATGATGAGCGTCGTGCGCGGGGTTGCATTCATGATCACGAAAGGACTGCCTGTCGTGAACCTTCCTTCCTCGTTCACGGCATTGGGACAGGGGTTGATCGGTGGCGTCGTCCCCGTCCCGATTGTCTTCTTTCTGGCTGTGGCCATCGTGATTCATCTCATCCAGCGGTACACGGTGTTTGGCTATCAGCTGTATGCGACTGGAGGAAACGAGGTTGCCAGCCGCTACTCGGGTGTTCAGACGGCGAAGGTCACGTTGCTTACGTACGTCTTGGCAGGCGCGTTGGGTGCGCTTGGGGGTGTCCTGCTGATTGCTCGACTCGGGGTGGCACAGCCATCGATCGCATCTGGATACGAGATGGCCATCATTGCGGCAGTCATCATTGGGGGGACCAGCCTGAACGGTGGAATCGGAACGGTCTTGGGAACCGTCCTCGGTGTTCTGATCATCGGAGTCATTCGAAACGGCCTTGTCCTTGCCAATATCGGAGGGTACTACATCCAGTTCGCGAACGGGCTGCTGATTCTTACAGCAGTCGTCATCAATCGTTTGCGAGGGATCCAAAGCTAGAGAGCCTTGCATGAGATGCGGCACAAAGCAAAGCACGAGGATCGGCAACCTGGAGCACAGAAAGGAGAGAGCATGGCACGAGTGAACATCGGAATCGTTGGTGGGGGGCTCATCGGAAGAACGCATACCGTCGGGTACCACATGATGAAGACTTTCTTCGCAGCAGAGACGAAGGACGTCCACCTGCGGATGATTGCGGAGAGGGATGCTTCGCTTGCGAGGGAAACGGCAGAGCGATTGGCGATCCCAGAGTGGACCGACGATTGGAGGAAGCTTGTCTCCAGCGATCAGATTGATCTGGTTTTCGTTTGCGTGCCGAATGACATGCACAGGGAGATCGCTCTGGAGACGATCGCCAACGGGAAACACATCTTCTGTGAGAAGCCGCTTGCACGGACTGCCGCCGAAGCCAAAGAGATTGCCGACGCCGCAGAGCGGTCTGGGGTGAAGCACGGGATCGGATTCAACTACCGAAAAGCACCTGCGGTTCAGCTGATCAAGCGATGGATCGATGAAGGGCGACTTGGAAAAATCGTAGGCTTCCGAGGATCGTTCGTCCAGGACTGGGGTCTCGACGCAACTGGCGCGTTGAGCTGGCGCTTCAGAAAGGAGATCGCAGGCAGCGGGAGCTTGGGGGATCTCGGCTCCCATGTACTTGACATGTCTCGATTCCTTGTCGGCGAAATCTCTCAGGTGGCAGGACTGCTTTCCACACACATTACTGAGCGTCCGATCGGAGCTGGGGGGCTGGGGCACAAGGCGGAGGGCGGAGCTGTCAAGATGGGGAAAGTTGACGTCGACGATATTTGCGATGTCTTGCTGCAGTTCGAGAACGGCGCGCAAGGCAGTCTTGTGGCAAGCAGGCTGGCCTCGGGGAAGAAGAACCACTTCGATTTCGAGGTCTACGGAATGAAGGGCGCGGTGTTCTTCGACTGGGAACGCCCCAACGAGGTTCTTCTTTCTACCTTCGATACACCGAATGAACGCAGCGGATTCACACGGGTTCTCACGGGAGGATTTGATCATCCCTACGGCGAGGCCCTGTGGCCGATCCAAGGAATGGGGATTGGGTTCGGTGAGACGTTCGCTGTCCAGATGTATGAGATGGTGAAGGCGATTCAGAATGACGGCAGTGCGAATCCGAATTTCCGCGATGGGCTCAGGATCAACATGCTTTGCGACGCGATCCAGAAGTCAGCGGAAACCAGGGAATGGGTCTCGCTAGGCTAAGCGACGGTATCTGGATGAGGACATACAACACGAAAGGGGCAGAAGAATGAAACTAGGTTGCTTCACGGTAGTGTACGCAGACCGCTCTCTAGAGGAAGCACTGAATGCTCTCTCCAATCTGAGCCTCGACATGATCGAGCTGGGAACAGGAGGGTTCATCCCGAAGATACATTGCGATCCTGGAGCGCTTCTTGCAGATCCGTCAAAGCTGAAGGCGCTCAAGTCACTGATCGCAGGTCGCGGAGTTGAGATTAGTGCCTTGAGCTGCCATGGGAACGTTGTTCACCCGGACAAGAGCATCTCGGAACAGCATACCCGGGATTTCAAAGAAGCATTGCAGCTTTGCGGCGAGCTCGGTGTGGACTGTGTCGTTGGCTTCGCAGGCTGCCCTGGAGACAGCGAGGATGCGAAGTGCCCCAATTGGGTCACCTGTTCGTGGCCGGACTACTACGCGGATCTGTTGAAATGGCAGTGGGAAGAAAAGTTGATCCCAACCTGGAAAGAGATTGCCAAGCATGCGAAGAAGTGCGGCGTGGAGAAGATCGCGCTAGAGATGCATCCTGGCGATGCAGTGTTCAATCCAGAGCGGCTTCTCAAGCTTCGGGAGGCGGTGGGACCGGCCATCGGATCGAACTTCGATCCCAGTCACCTCTTCTGGCAAGGGATGGACCCTTGCCTTGCGGCACGCGAGCTTCGCGAGTGCATCTTCCACGTCCATGCCAAGGATAGCGCCGTAGAGAAGGGTGTTGCGGAGCGTTTCGGAGTTCTCGAGACCAAGAACCTCAGTGCGGAAGGTCGTGGCTGGAACTTCAAGACAGTCGGATACGGACACGGTGAGGAATTCTGGAGGGCGTTCATCTGGACCCTCAAGGAGATCGGGTACGACGGCGTGATCAGCATTGAGCACGAGGATCATCAGATGTCGCTTGAAGAGGGTTTGAACAAAGCTGCGGGGTTCCTCAATGGTGTCATCATTCGGGAAGAGCCTGCGGCATTGTGGTTTGATCGTAGCTAGTAGCGAATCGGCCGGTGCTGGGAGCTCTATCCCAGCACCGGTTTCCCGGAGGTGTCATGACAGAGAAGGAAGTGGGCTTTGTTAGCCTTTCGAAGGGAACAGGTGCGTCAGATGCTTCCTGGAGGGAGATTGGTGTAGGAATGCTGGGGTATGGGTTCATGGGAAAGGCCCACACCAACGCGTACAAAAAGATTCCGTACATCTTCTGGCCGCCGGCGGCGAAGGCGAAACTTGTCGGTATTTGCGGTGTCCCACAGGAAGCAGCGGAAGAAGCGGCACGACGGTACGAGTATGGGCGAGCAACAAGCGACTGGCGCGTGCTGATTGCCGACCCGGCCATCGAGCTTCTTGACAACTGCGGTCCCAACAACCTCCACGCCGAGCCGTGTATCGAGGCTGCGAAGGCCGGCAAGCATGTGCTATGCGAGAAGCCGCTCGCGCGGTCGGCTGGCGAAGCAAAGCGGATGTGGAATGCGGTTCGCGACGCAGGCGTGAAGCACCTGTGCAGCTTCAACTATCGATTCGTCCCGGCGGTGCGATTGGCGAAGGAATTGATCGACGCCGGCGAAGTCGGCGAAATCTACCACTTCCGCGCGCGCTACCTTCAGGAATGGATCATGGATCCGGGGTTCCCTTGGGTCTGGAGGTTGAGCAGAGATGTGTCGGGGTCGGGTGCGCTCGGTGATCTGGGGGCGCACATCATCGATCTCAGTCGATTCCTTGTCGGAGAGCCCGCTTCTCTTTCAGCCACGACGGAAACATTCATCAAGCAGCGGACCAAGCCCGGCGGTGGAGAAGTGGTCCCTGTGGATGTTGATGACGCATTCGAGGCGATTGTTCGGTTCGAGAACGGCGCGATCGGTACCTACGAAGCCACACGGTTTGCCGGTGGGCACAAGAACGGGCTCACGTTCGAGATCAACGGCGCGAAGCGTTCGCTGCGGTTCAACCTGGAGCGGCTGAACGAATTGGAGATCTGCGATGTCAAGCGTGGGCAAGGACAAGGATTCCGTACGGTATCGGTCACCGAAAGCAATCACCCATACATGAGTGCGTGGTGGGCGCACGGGCACAATTTGGGCTGGGAGCATGCTCACATCCATACGCTCCATCACCTGTTGGATTCGATCGCCAACGATACCGACGTGGCTCCGTATGGTGCCACCTTCGAAGACGGCTACAAGTGCGCAGTGATTTGCGACGCGATTCTCGCCTCTTCAGTCGGCGGCGAGCGAGTCTCGATTCAGTACTAACCGAAATCAACCAAGGAGAATGCTCATGGCAGACAGGTATCAACCGCGACCGGAACATAAGTTCACGTTCGGTTTGTGGACCGTGGGAAACACGGGGAGAGATCCATTCGGGAAGCCCGTGCGCGATGCGCTGTCACCAGTTGAGATCGTGCATCTGCTCGCCGATGTTGGCGCATACGGCGTCAACTTCCACGACAATGATCTTGTCCCGATTGACGCGACATCCGGCGAGAGAGAGCGCATTGTGTCGTCGTTCAAGAGGGCGCTCGAAGACACAGGACTCTGCGTGCCGATGGCCACGACAGACCTGTACAGCGAGTCTGTGTTTCGAGATGGGGCGTTCACCAGCAACGATCCGAAGGTTCGTGCCTACGCGCTGCAGAAGGCAATGCGAGGGATAGACCTCGGCGCTGAGCTTGGCGCCAAGGTTTACGTCTTCTGGGGCGGACGAGAGGGAACGGAAACGGATGCAGGGAAGAACCCGCTTGATGCATCGCGATGGTTCCGAGAAGCCCTGAACTTCCTATGCGAGTACAACATCAGCCATGGGTACGGGATGAATTTCGCGCTCGAGGCCAAGCCGAACGAACCACGAGGGGACCTGTACCTCCCCACGACCGGCGCGATGCTCGGGTTTATCTCTACGTTGGACCATCCGGAGATGGTTGGCGTCAATCCGGAAGTGGCGCACGAGCAGATGGCGGGACTGAATTTCATGCATGCTGTCGCTCAAGCCTGGGATGCGGGGAAGCTGTTCCACATTGATCTCAACGATCAAAATGGCCCACGCTACGATCAGGATTGGAGATTTGGTTGCCACAGTGTCAAGCAGGCGTTCTTCTTGGTGAAGTTCCTGGAGGACGTGGGTTACTCCGGATCTCGTCACTTCGACGCGCACGCGCTGCGCACCTCCGATGCTGAAGACGTGCGCGCGTTTGCGCGGGGTTGCATGCGGACCTATCTGATCCTCAAGGAGAAAGCGGACGCGTTCCGTGACGACACGCGAATCCAGGCGTTGCTTGCGCGGATCACGGAGGATGACGGAAACACCACCCGCTGGACGGGAACATATTCCGACGAGAAGGCGGAGAGTCTGAAGCAACACAGCTTCGATCGTGCAGCCCTTGCCCTGCGGGGACAGCCGTACGAGGAGTTGGATCAGTTGGTCGTGGAACTGCTTCTTGGAGTTCGGTAGTCATCTGGACAAGAAGGAAAGGGGAACGGCGAATGAGCTACGTGGTTGGTATTGACGTCTCTACCACCGGGGTCAAGGCGATCGTGGTTGACGAGCGCGGCCATGTCGTCGGATCCGCTCTGACCCAGCACTCGTGGGATATGCCACGGCCACTGTGGGTTGAGCAGAATCCAGACGACTGGTGGAACGGAACGTGGCGTAGCATGCGCCGTGTCCTGACGGAAGCGGCCATCGACGGCCGGGACATTATCGGCGTAGGTTTGACCGGGCAGATGCACGGGCTCACGTTGCTGGACAAGTCTCATCGTGTTGTACGGCCGGCAATCCTCTGGAACGATCAGCGGACCGAGGAGCAGTGCGACGAGATCCGTGATGTGTTCGGAAGGAGCGAACTGCTCGCGCTGACGGGCAACGACGCAATGGCGGGGTTCACGCTGCCCAAGCTGCTTTGGGTGAAGGAGAACGAACCAGATGCGTATGCGCGGATTGCTCAGATCCTGCTCCCTAAAGACTACGTGCGATTCCGGCTTACGGGACGATTCGCCACCGACCGCGCTGGCGCTTCAGGCACCTTGATTCTGGACATTGCCAAGCGGGACTGGGCGACGGCGATCCTGGGCGCGTTCGGAATCGAGAAATCATGGCTTCCCCCGACACACGAGGGACCGGAGGTGACTGGTCACATCACGCCGGAAGCCGCTAAGTGGACCGGGATTCCTGCAGGAACTCCCGTCTTCGCGGGCGCCGGAGACCAGGCGGCTCAGGCGATTGGTGTCGGTGCGTCGCATGCGGGCACATTGGCGATGACGCTTGGGACATCCGGCGTTGTCTTCGCTCCAACGGATCGGCCAATCGTTGAGCCGGGAGGACGCCTGCATGCGTTCTGTCACGCTGTGCCCGGTCGCTGGCATCTCATGGGCGTGATGCTGTCTGCCGCCGGCAGTCTCCGCTGGTTCCGTGATGAGTTGGTTCCGACCGAAAGCTTCGACGTCCTGACGCGCGAGGCATCCCACGTTCCCGTCGGAAGCAACGGACTGCTGTTTCTTCCCTACTTGACCGGGGAGAGAACCCCGTACGCCGATGCACGGGCTCGCGGAGCATTTGTCGGCCTGACGGTTCGGCACGATCGCGCCGCGCTTGCACGGGCCGTCTTGGAGGGTGTCAGCTTCGGTCTCCGTGAAGGACTGGAACTGCTGTCGGCCGCCGGCGTGGACAAGACGTGCGAGATTCGCATCTCGGGTGGGGGCGCGCGAAGCTCTTGCTGGAGACAGATTCTGTCCGACGTGCTGGGAAGAGAGCTCGTGCTTGTCAACACGTTGGAAGGTGCGGCCTACGGGACGGCACTCCTTGCCGGCGTCGGCGCCGGGATCTGGGCCTCCGTGGATGAGGCTTGTTCCGCTACCATCAAGGTCAAAGGAAGGATCGAACCCGAGCGTGAATCAACGGGGCGGTACGAGCAAGTCTTCTCATTGTACAAAGAGCTGTATCCAGCATTGCGACACATCAGCCATGAGTTGAGCCGCTACGCGGAATCCTACTGACCTGTCCGGTTTGCGACGAACTGGCGTCGGCGATGTGTACGCGGTACGCTGTCTGCATCTGTTGGAGGCAGCCTTCGAGAATGAGACGCTCCCAAATCAATGCGATCATCGAGGAGACAGTGTGCCTGTTCGCGACGAGGGGAATCGCGTTGCCGCCATTTGCCGATTGGTCCCGCGAGGAATGGGAGCACCAGGGCCGGGCCGCGCTGCCGATTGTGCAATCCCGCCTTGGATGGGACGTGGCGGAATGGAGGAAGGGTCGGTTTCGCACCGATGGACTGGTGCTTCTCACCTTGCGCAACATGAAACGGATAGGCACGTCCGGGTATGCGGAGAAGCTGATGCTGATTCGTTGCGATCAACGTACCCCTTTGCACGCCCACTACGCCAAGACTGAAGACATCATCAATCGTGGCGGGGGTGTGCTGATCGTGACGCTTGGCGCGTTCCCCGATGGCGCCTCCGAGATCCAACTCTGCATCAATGGAATGAAGCAGGTGCTGACCTCGGGTAGCGAGCTAATGCTTGGTCCTGGCGAGAGCGTGACGCTCGTGCCGGGAGTGTTCCATGCTTTCCGCGCCCAAGGAGGCGATGTCATTGGGGGAGAAGTCTCGACGTTCAACGATGATGTCGGCGACAACCAGTTCGTCGGAGATACCAAGCGCTTCCCCACCATCGAAGAAGACGAGCCTCCCCGATGGTTGTTGGTCAGTGACTACGATTCGCACCTCGGTTGGATATGATCAAGGGCAGATCGTTCATTGAACAGGACAACGATGTCCGATTCACGGTTGGATGGCGTAAGGACACGCCTGTGCCGGAGCACCTTGGGCTGCCGCGGCGGGTACGGGAAGAATCGGCGCATTCGAGAGATGAGAGGATGGCGAACGGGTCCGGGAGACTGCCGCTGTTCGAATGAGCAGCGCGGAGGGCCGGATCTTCGCACGGAGGTGGGGGATGCCATTTGCCGGAGGAGATAGCCTGCGCGAAGCGTATCGGAAGGCGGAGAAGAACGGCTTCGCGTTCATGGCCAACAATATCGCGGAGCCGACGATCTTGCTTGCGTTGCTGAAGACCTACGCCGATGCCACATCGGATCTGGTCGTCCAGATCAGCCCCGGGGCGGCGAAGTACATGGGGAGCGGCGACAAACGCGTCGGACTGCGGACACTGTGCGGGATTGTGCACGAGCTTGCGGAAGCGTTTCCGATCAACGTGTTCATCAATCTCGACCATTTCACACACGACGAGATGGACCTGATCGAGATGGTGATCGACGAACGGCTGGTTTCCTCCATCATGATCGATGCCTCGAAGGAAAGCTTTGACGAGAACGTTCGCATCAGTCGAGACGTCGTGCAGTTGGCGTCCGGCAGCGGCATCCTGATCGAAGCGGAACTCGGCAAGATTAAGGGCGTTGAGGACGAAATCCAGTCGGATGAAGCGTTCTATACGGATCCCGCAGAAGCGGTGGAGTTCATTCGTGACACCGGCGCCGACTTGTTGGCGATTTCGATTGGAACGCAGCACGGGGTTTCCAAGGGAAGGAACATTGAACTGCGGACGGATATTGCCGGCGCGATTCGGGATCGGTTCGCCGAAGAGGGAATGTTTGTGCCACTCGTGTTGCACGGCTCGTCAGGGCTCCTTGCGGACCAGGTCCACGATGTCATCCGTTTCGGCATCCGGAAGCTGAACAAGGACACACACTACCAGTACGGCTATGGTCGCGCCGCGTGCCGGTTCTACCTCGAACACCAGCACGAAATTCTGCCGCCGGCCGGCGTCGAGGACGATGTCATCAACTTATTCTCAGGGAGCGAGTGGAGTCCGAGCAAGAAGGCGTTCGATCCGCGCGCGGTCGGAAAAGCAGTGCAGGAAGGCGTCAGCCGGATTGCATGCGCGCTTCTGGAGCAGGCAGGAAGCGGCGGGCAGGCCCTGAACGGCTAGGAGGGCGATACGATGCGAGCTGGTGTACTGACGGGCGGAGGAGATTCCCCGGGGATCAATGCAGCGCTTCGTTCGATTGTGCGTTTCGGGGCGAAACGGGGCATTGAGGTGATGGGGTTCCTCGAAGGCTGGAAAGGCCCGATGCAAAACCTCGTTCAGCCGCTGACCGTCGCCGATGTGTCGGGGCTTCTCCACATTGGCGGAACCATCCTCGGCAGTTCGCGGACGAATCCGTTCCGCGTTGACGGCGGCCCGGAGCAGGTCGTGGAGACGCTTGACGTGAACGGGATCGATTTCTTGATTGCGATTGGCGGCGACGACACGATGGGGGTGGCGCATCGCTTGGCCCCTTATGGGGTCGAGGCGATCGGCATTCCGCAGACAATTGACAACGATATTGCCCTCACCGATTACTCTCTTGGTTTCTGGTCCGCGATTGAGGTCGTCTCCGAAGCGCTCGATCGGCTTCACACGACGGCGGCATCTCACCATCGGGTGCTGATCCTGGAAGTCATGGGTCGTGATGCGGGTTGGCTCAGTCTCTACGGCGGGATTGCCGGAGGCGCCGATGTCATTCTCATTCCGGAGATCCAATTCGATATGGACGCGGTCTACGCGAAGATCCAGCGACGCGAGAGGCTTAAGAAACGGTTCAGCATCGTCATCATTGCCGAAGGGGCTGTCCCGGCAAGCGCGCACGGTCAAGTCGTCGCCGAGGCGGAGGTGGATGCGTTCGGACATGCGCGGCTTGGCGGCGTCGGACAGTATGTGGCCAACCGCCTCTCGGAGCGGATGCAAATGCCGGTTCGAGTCACCAACCTTGCCTATCTGCAGCGAGGAGGTAGTCCCGCTCCGTTTGACCGGATCCTCGCGAGCCGGTTCGGTGCAGCGGCGATCGAGTTCGCAGAGGACGGGCAGTTCGACGTGATGACTGCGCTCCAAGCCACTGCCATTGTTCCGGTGGCGCTTGAAGATGCGTTGAGGGCTCCTCGTCCGGTCAAGGAAGGTCTACGCTATCTCCTCGAGCTTTTCGAGTGAAACGCTCCCTGTGAGATGTTGGGATTCCGGCGAAGACGCCTGCTGCGCGGGCGTCTTCGCTTTGTCACCCGGGCCGCGGCCCGGCCGATGCCGGGTCGGGGTTCGGCGGCACCGGGTTGATGCAGACCCCGGTCTCCAGATCCAAACCAGCCACTCTGGTCAGTCGGGAGATGATCTTCAGACGCCAGTGGAAGCTGGCGGTGAGCGTCCGTCAGCGGTTGGGTTCGATGGGGCGGGGAATCGGATTGGGCGAACCGCGCACCGCGGAACCGCGAGGAACACCTTCCGGCAGCGTTCTCAGACGGCCAAGCGTTCGCTCAAGGATTCGGGAGAGGCCTCGACGCTGTTCATCGCTCGGCGCAGCGAAATCGTCCGCAAGACTCCCGGGGCCGATCAGCGTTTCAAGCGGGAAACGAGAGTCACACGGAGCCCAGACGATGTATCCGCCGATTGATCGACGATGTGGTCTTTTGCCTGCAGTTCGCGATGAAGGATGTTGCGGAGCAAGCACTCGAAGTGGGATGTTTCCCGATCGGACTCATGGCGGGGGGTTGAGGGACGATCGGGGGGGGGCGGAGATTTGCGAATGGACGTGAAGCAGATTGCCGGCGGCCTCTTGAGCATGACGCTTGAACAGCAGGAAGCCGGTGGCCCTGGCTCTCCATCAGCGCCGAAAGGCGCAGAACGCCACGCCGGAAACAGGCTTGACCTGCTCGCCCGGGAAATCGTCGGGGTGCGCCACGCCCTTTCTGTGGTCCGGCCTTGCTGCCGACGTGGCAGATCTCAGGAGCCATCTCCTCGTCACCGTGGCAGAAGGGAAATCCCGACGTATCCCGAGGCTCCGACTCAACCACACGGTTTGGGCGGCATATCGTCGGAAGGAGGCCTGCCTCGCGCTCAGGGACAACGGTGACTCATTGCCTGCGGAAGGGGCCTTGCGGCTCGGTGGTGTCGTCTCCCTGCTGTGTGGAGGTGTGCGCGTTTGGGCTTCTCTTTTCAACGCTCCCCGCAGAAGCTCGTGGGCCGCGATGTGACGGCAGGCTACGGCCTCCTGGGAGGCCCTTCGGTTCCTTTTGGCAAGCCCGTCCACCCAGGCCGACGGTTCGCGGGAATCGAGCCGTCTCTCGGTGCTGGGAGAGCGCAATCCGCCAAGTGCGTCGGCCCGGCGACACAAGAACGTCTCACGCTTCCGGCGGCCGTGTACCGTGCGCCGGAAGCGGAGGAACGATCTTCGTAGTCCGTGTGGACCGATGATTTTCGGGAGGACGTCTTCTGCGGTTCTCGCATGGGACGGTTCTGCACATCGGAGGTCTGATGCATCCCCGGGTGGCGAGAGGCCAACGTCCGCATTCGTGAGACCCTTTTCCCCTTCCCGGCGGTTTCGGCTCTCTTGAGGGGGTGGGCAGCTGTTTCGAGCGTTGGCTTCCTAGTCGTCGATGGGTTGGCGAAACTGGATCAGACCGCGGCCGCTTGCACCATCGACGTACACGTCGACACCGGTCCCGATGACGTAGTGAGTCACATACTCGTCTTGATAGGCGATCGCTTCTTCGGGGAGCAACGCCTTCCGGAAGACATCTCCCGCCCCTTCGTGGAACGGCAAATAGAGCACGCCACTTGCGACCATGTCCGCATAGAAATGGGTCCCGTAGGAAAGCTCCGGTGCAAACGCTTCGGTGGCCATTTCGACGATCGCAGTGGCGCCGGAGATTTCACTGTATTGGACGGGCACGCCGAGCTGAGGGTTGGACGAAGCCCAGCGTCCCGGGCCGATGAGGATGTACGGGTCGTCGTCGATTTCATCGTTGATCCTACCGATGGTGCGAGCGATGGTGTGCGCTTGGTCCCATCGATACGCCGCTGGATCGACGAGCACAAGGTGGCGAAGCCCTTTGCAGACGCCATTCCCGAGAACCTGGTGGCAGTCAAGAAGAATGCGGCTCTCGGTCGCATCCGGGAGCGTGATGCGACTGTGTTCGGGGCGGCCGCCCAGCGGTCGAGCCTGGAGTAGGAAGAACAGCGGCGAACCTGCTTCCGAAGCCTGCGGGCTTGAGAAATCCAAAGCGAACTCGACATCAACCGGAAGTTGAAACAGTCTCTCCAAGCCGTCGAGAAGCTGGCGAATCAGAGGGCCGAACGGCATAAGAGACACCCCCTCGATCAGGCGTGAGAAGGATGCCACCAGCCGTTGCTCGCCGGAGAGCACGGCGACCGGGGCGAACGGCTCGGAGACTGTTCCGTCGCCGTGAACGATCGAGCAAATCTTCGTGAGGAGGGGGTTGTCGAGCTGGTTGAGCTGTCGTTGCACAAGCCCTTGGCCGGCGATGTCGAGCACGTCCACTGTCTCTTGCGAGTAGCGAACAATGGCTGCGGCATCAATTCCTTCCGGTCTCAATCCGGGAAGCCGCGGAGAGAAAACGCGCGCGTACTCTCGTCCTACGGCGCGCGTGCCCGTTCCGACGACAAGACGCACGATTCCGTCTTCCGGAGAGAGGCGGGAACTCCAGGGGTAGAAATTGCGGGAAAACGCGACGCCGCCGACAAGAGGGTAGAACCATCCGTGGCTGTACGAACTCCCGATCATGTTTTGGACGAGAACGGCCATGCCTTCTTCTTCCCAATCCAGGTGATGCCGCTTCCGGTAG
>RXOA01000118.1 GCA_003979035.1 Candidatus Bipolaricaulota bacterium | reverse complement strand
CGTCCAGACGTCCGGTTACCCGATCGTCAAACCTCATCCCCAGCGCGATGACGAGGTCAGCCTGTTGAATCGCAAGATTGGCAGCCACGTTTCCGTGCATTCCCATCATGCCCAACGCAAGCGGATGCGCTTCCGGAAACGCGCTCTTCCCAAGCAACGTAACCGCCGTTGGGAGATCGGCTATCTCGGCAAGCTGCAGCAAGAGCCGATCCGAGCGCGACGCGACAACCCCGTGGCCGCAAAGGACCACGGGTCTCTCCGCTTCGCCGATCATCGCTGCAAGCTGGCAAAGCGACACATCCAGCATCGCTTCGGTCAATAGGTGGGTCGCTTCCGCCCTCGTCGAAGGAGTGTCCGGCGGTATATAGGTACCCGAAGCGATTTGTACATCCTTGGGCAAATCCACAAGCACGGGACCCGGTCGCCCGCTTCGGGCGATGGCGAATGCTTCGTGAAGCACCGCCCCCAAATCGTTCACGTCGGTCACCAGGTAGCCATGCTTCGTGATTGGCAAGGTGATTCCGGTGATGTCCGCTTCCTGAAATGCATCCGTTCCCAATGAAGACACATTGACCTGACCCGTAATGCACACCATCGGGATTGAATCGAGCATGGCGTTGGCGATCCCGGTCGTCAGGTTCGTGGCGCCCGGTCCCGACGTGGCGAGGGCGACGCCGACCCGGCCCGTCGCCCGGGCATAGCCATCCGCGGCATGGGCGGCCGCTTGCTCGTGCCGCATCAGAACGTGGCGGATCCCGTAGGTCGCCCGCAGGTCGTACGTGGGCATGATCGCCCCGCCGGGAACCCCAAACACCACCTCAACGCCTTCCCGCCGTAGCACTTCCCATACAATTCCCGCGCCTGTTCTCTGCATGGACCACCTTCTCTCGCTTTCCGATTTGATTCGCGGCCAAAAAGTTCGGCCACCCGGTTGGGTGGCCGAACTCAGTTGTTTGCTGGATGTTGGCGACCCAATCCTACGGCCCCTGCCCCCAAACAAGGACAGGGACCATAAGAATGACGACGACAAGAAGGAGCACAACAATGCCGATCTGTGTGGCAAGGGAAGCAGATGGCTGGCGGCAAGACAGGTTTCGCCGCAAGCGACTACTCCTGTTGGTCTTCCCTCCCGCCTTGTGTGTCATCTCGCGCCCATTCACCTTCATCCGACCGCTAAACCTTTCCCGAAAAAGACTTGAGCCACCCTGTTGGGTGGCTCGCTCATTTCCACGATGTGCGCCCGCCCTTCAGGTCAGCCGTCCCCAATAAGGAGGGAACGGACGACAACAACCTGAATAAGGAGGGCAACACCTTTCTGTTTCACTCGCACGTCTCCAGATACTCGTAGTTTCTGGTCTCATTCCTACAGCAATTTCGTTGAGATGTCAATGGCAAATGGCTGCAACTCTCGCCCAACGAGAACGGCGCAGACGGGAAAGCGCCATCCCTGTTACCCGTTTCTCCCTCAAGAACCGCCTCTCTCCCGCCCGCGAGAGAAGGATTGCTGGAGGATCGAACAATCGCTACCATGCGGCATGCCTTCAAAGTGGAAACTCCTTCCCAAGGCTTGCGTCGTCTGCATCGCGGTCCTTGCCGCTTCGGCGGGCGTCTTGGCGGACTCTCTGGACCTGTGCCTTCCCGCCGACGCGACGACCGTGGATGTGCAAACCACAGCTGAGCGGATCGTCCTTGTCTTCGTCTCTCGTACGGCTGAAGTCCTTGGCGCGACTCTGGCGTCCGATGTTCCGTCGGTTGCCGTGAGGAACACTCCCAATCTTGCCTACTTCGACCATCGTGAAGGCGAGATCGTCCTCGCCCATTGGGGCACGTTGGAGGAACCCCTACGGATGTTCTTCGTCTCGCTTACGGCAAGCGACGATCTTGAGCAGACTTCCCGCTTGTTCACGTCATTGTTCAATGGATTTCTTGTCGCCCACGAGATGGCACACTGGCTGCAGCACCGCTGTGACGCGGAGATGGATCGCTACACATCTGAGTCGATGGCCAACGATCTCGCCGTGGTGTTCTTCGTGGAACTGGAAGGAGGTGAGGAGGCGCTTGTTGCCCTCCGGGAGACAATCGCGCAAGCCATCGAGCATCTCGTCGATCCCACCCCAAGCGAAGAAGACGCCGCGGTGTATTTCAATGCCCACTATGCCGAACTCGCGCGCGATCCCTACCAGTATGGCTACTTCCAGTTCCGGTTCATCATCGAATCCATCGACCAGCGCGACCGCTTTGATTTTGAGAAGTCCGTCCGCAGTCTGTGCCGCTTCTGATCACATATCTGCGCTGTAGAGCCCTCGGACAATGTCTGGCACGAGTTCCCCCCGAGCCCGTGAAATCCACTTGCCCTCCTTGCTGTCGTGGCGCCGCGACGTAGCTTCGGGTGGACGTGTTGGATGCCGTTCAACGTTCTATGGACTGTCGCTGTCTGTGAATGGACGGGACAACCGATGATCACGACCGAAGAGAAGGCCTGACGAACGAGACTTTGCGCTCCTGCGACCATGCCCGTGACTGCGACGCAACCGGCCGGTTTCTCTTGCAGACATACGATGCGAGGAGAACAGCCCGCCGGAACCGGCTTCAGCCGCGCTGGAAGGACATGCACTACCATTCTGCGCTCGACTCCGACCCTTTCTCACACTTCGTCGATTGGGGGGACGAGGATCGCGGCGACGTCACCGGAATCGCCCGCGACCAACACCGAATGGGGATCAGCTACATCCAGCTGGATCCACGGTACTTGCACTTCAGACGAGCGCTGCTTGAGCAGGCTATCGCTCATCTGGTGGGCAACTTCAGGCCGGTCGCTGCACGCACGTCTACATCGATGATGCGAACACGGAGTCTCAGTCCGCTGGCGTTTCGCTGGGATTCCAGAAGCCGGAAGTCGATTCCTGGGAGCCGGTTTCAACACCGTTCTTGGACGAAGCCCGCTGCGTTCCCGAGGGACTTCGTCTTCTGAGCGCGGCTGACGATGACAACGTCCGCAAGGTTCATCAAGTCATGCATCGCGGTCTCAACCACGTTGGCGAAGCTCCCAAGGACGAGTTGGATACTCACAGGAGAGAAGCTCTGCACTTCCAATTCCCGCCGCGATTGGGCCCTGGTTGCCGTAGCTCCGGATGGAGAGTCCGCCTCGTTTGCCGGGACTTGCTAAGGAGAACCCCGTCGCGTACATCGAACCGGTAGCGACCGATCCTGATTGCCGCCGGATGAAGCTCGGCACAGCCGTGGCCCTGGAAGGGATCCGACGTTGCGTCAAGCCGGGCACAACCATCGCTACCGTAGGATCGGATCAATCGTTCTGCCAGTCGATGTTCATTCCGCGTGGCGTTCCGTCAGTCGCTGTGGCGCAAGGCCTTAGGATAGCGCTTCGGCTCCGGAATCCGAGTGACTGTCAGGGAACGCGACGCGCTCCGACGCGAATGGCTGCACACGCGTCCAGTCGGGTCCGTTCACGAAGCTCGCTTCTCTTCAAATCTGGCAGTTCGGGCAGACGTAGCACGAGCCGCCAAGGTAGTGAATCTTCTCGATGGGTGTTCCGCAATCAGGACATGGTTTGCCGGCCGTCCGCTTGTCGAGCAGTGGAGTGTACGCGCCATGCTCACCGTAGAGATCGATCTCCGTGTCTCGCCCGCCTAGACTCACTGCCTGGCGGAGGGTGGACACGATGGACGCGTGAAGCGATTCTCGCTCCTGCGGTGTGAGCGAACCGATCTTGCGCTTGGGACTGAGGCGAGCCCGAAACAAGATATCCTGCAAGTACCCGTTGCCGATGCCGCAGATATTGGGCTCATGCGTCAGGAAGGCCTTGACCGGCACATCTCTCTCCGCCGCTTGGCTGTCCAGTCGCCGCGTGAACTGATCCGCGGTGAAGCTCCGATCAAGCGGAGAAGGACCAAGGGTGCCCGCGCAAGGATGGGCCGCGATCTCGCGGTCTGAGAGGACACCGACGAAGCCCCACAGCTGGATCGTCAAAGCGAGGGTCGATCCGTCGTCAAGTTCACCAATCCAGTGATGCTTCTTCGGCAGACTCGCCCACGGTGGACAAAGCAGCAGCCGTCCGCCGAACTCACCGATTATCAAAGTCAAGCCTCGCTCGAATCGAACGAAGATCCACTTCCCCGCTGAGTCGATTTCGACGATCCGCTGGCCGACGATCTCCTGATCGAACACCTCCGGCTCGGGAGAGATGAAGAGGAACTTCGGACGACTCTCTGATACGAACGACGATACGATCTCTCGCCCTCGCAGTTCGGGCCTCATCTGCTGCACCAAGACCTGCACCTCGGGCAACTCGAACATCTCTACATCTCTCCCATCGGCATCGTGTCAGATCATCATCGATCCGTACTCGGCTCAGAGTCAAACCGCCGAGCGATGTCCGTCGATGCAGCGGATCGACCCCTGCTGGTTCGCGCTGTCCCCAAGGGCGCGGCATCGATCCTTGAGCCATCATCCGAGTCATGTCGGAAGATCGGTGTCTCCTCGTCCTCCAATCGAAGTTCACCCTCGGGGGTCTCTTGTCTCGCCAAGTCCGGAGAGGCGCGGAAGTCCTCTGTGGCCCGGGGAGATCCGGAAAGGAGCAGGCTTGCCATTTGCGAGATCGCGTACGTGGGATTCGCGGCCGCGGCGCGGCACAACCCGGAAATCGTCCCGTCGTGAGATGTCTGCGGGCACCTTAGGCCTGGTAGTGCACGGTCCATCACCCGCTGCCGGGTCGGCGCGTGGCTTGCAGCGAGTGTCGGATCGGGCCGAGGCAAGTCGAGAGGATGTGAATTGAACCCGAAAAGCCCTTCTTAACCGCGCTAGCGCAACCTGCAGAGCAGGCCTTCAGGCAACGGACCTTGAATTCTCGGGCTTCGCGAACGAGGATTGGCCTCGATCCAAGGGGGGATTGCAGTGGATTCACCCCGTGGACACTCAATCTATTGGAGAACGGATGCCCGACAAAGACAGCGTGCTTACGAAGAAATCTGCAGCGGACGCATCTCTGTGTCCCGCGGTTTCCGGTGCCCCGTTTTCGACGTCCGACTCCAAGCGTCTTGCCCGTTTTTCCCGTTCCACCCGCCGTCCATAGCCCCGGCGGTTCTGTTCCTGCAGTAGCTCGAACCTCCAAGTCCCAGGACGCCGCACGCATCGGGGCCCCAGCCACGCAGTCTGTTTGAACCATGAATTCCCTGTCACTCTTTGATTTTATAAGGAGTTGTAAAATGCTTAAGGTGTCTATTGTTTCTGTGGTTTGCTTGTCTCTGTTGTTGTCTATCGGATCGGCTGTCGGATCGGCTGAGCCCTATGTGGTTGTGACGGATGCTCCGTGGGCGCCGTTCGAAATGGTCGACAACGACGGCGATTTCTTCGGGTTCGACATCGATCTGATCCGCGCGGTCGCTGTCACCGCCGGATTCTCCGTGGAAGTGAAGAACGTCGCGTTCGATGCCATCGTGGAGATGATCCGCACCGGCGGGGCCGACATCGGCGCATCCGGACTGACAATCACCGAGGATCGAGCAAAGACCGTTGACTTCTCCGTTCCCTACTACCAATCGAACCAGGCCGTGGTTGTCGCCTCCAACTCCGGATTGAACCTCGTGACGGCCCTGACCGGCGGAAGCGTCGTGGGCGCACAGAATGCAACCTCCGGCTTGTGGTGGGCGGAAGACAACCTGACCGCCGCAGGAATTGACATCGATCTGCGCGGATACGAAACCTATCCCGCCGCGATCCTCGACCTGGTCAGCGGGCGACTTGATGCAGTCATCCAAGATGAACCGGCGTCCCAAGCATCTCTCGCCGCTTATCCCGATGACCTCTCGATCGCCGGGTTGATCTACACGCAAGAGCAGTTCGGCTTCATCGTCAAGAAAGGAGACGCAGCCGGCTTGCTGCCGAAAATCGAGGAAACACTTGCCAGCCTTGGACTGACCGTGGAAGAGACGACATGGGAAACCATGCTGGTTGTCGAACCGGGCTCGTTCGTCGATGCGTTGCTTGCCATCTACTTCGGACCGGACCTTGATG
Source organism: Candidatus Bipolaricaulota bacterium (assembly GCA_003979035.1). GTDB lineage: Bacteria > Bipolaricaulota > Bipolaricaulia > UBA7950 > UBA9294 > RXOA01. The sequence continues at coordinate 2,752 of RXOA01000118.1, read as the reverse complement.
ACATCGCAACGGCATGGGACCTGTCGAAAGGGCTGCTTCTCACTGGAGATCTCAGCGGATACACGCAGTCGATGAAGAGCCAGCTCGGCTTGTAGCACGAACCGGTGCGCGCCGGTTGGCGGAACGCGGATCGGCGCGCACCTTCCTGGAGATTGCCATGTCGAAGATGATTGAAACGGTCGCCTACCTTCCGCTGCTCCTTCGGGCCTCGCTTGTCAACCTCGAACTCCTGTTCGCGCTGCTTGTGCTGGGATTCGTCGCGGGAACATCGGTTGCACTTGCGCAAAGCTATGCCTCCGTCCCCGCAAGAGTGGCAGCACGCGCGTTTGAGTGGATCTTCCGAGGGATCCCGGCGTTGGTCCTGCTGTTTCTGTTCTACTTCGGGCCGGCCCAATTTGGCGTTCGCGTCTCTCCGTTTGTCGCCGCATCGGTGGCGCTTGGCCTTCGCTCCGCCGCCTATCAATCTCAGATCTTCCGTGGGGCCCTGGAATCGGTCTCCCATGGGCAAATGATCGCCGCCCGTTCGCTGGGAATGAGTCGCAACCGCGCCATCTACAAAGTGATTCTCCCTCAAGCGTTTCGCCTTGCCATTCCCGGATGGTCGAATGAGCTAAGCGCGGTTGTCAAGGATACGACGCTGGCCTACGCCGTCGGTCTCAACGATATCATGCGGACGGCACGAGTCATCTACGACCGCCACTACGAACTTGCGATGCCTGCATTGCTGATGGTGGCACTGCTGTTCTTTGTGATCACCGAAGCGGGAACGGCCCTTCTTGCTGCCGCGGAGAGGCGAACCCGCACTCCGGTTGTCTCGATCGGCGAAGCGATGAGGACCTTACGATGAGTGCGCTCCTGCGCGTGGAGAATCTTCGGAAATGCTACGGCGACGAGCAGGTCCTGCAGAGCGTATCGTTCTCGCTGGATCGAGGTGAAACCAAAGTCGTTGTTGGACCGTCTGGGACCGGGAAGAGCACGCTTCTCCACTGCATCAACCAGCTGACGCTCCCCGATGCGGGGACAGTCTGGCTCGCCGATGAAGAAATCACCCGGCACGGCACATCTCTGGATCGCATACGGGCCCGAATCGGATTCGTCTTCCAGAGCTTCAATCTGTTCGCGCACCTCACGGCACTGGGGAACGTCCGTCTCGGCCCGATGTGGGTCAAGCGCATCGGCAAGCCAGAAGCCACCCAACTGGCACTAAGAGAGCTGGCACGCGTCGGCCTCGAGAGCAAAGCGGACTCATACCCGTTTGAGTTGTCGGGCGGCCAGCAACAACGGGTTTCGATCGCGCGGGCGCTGGCGATGAACCCCGAGCTGATCCTGTTCGATGAGCCTACATCGGCACTGGATCCCGAACTGATCGGAGATGTGCTCAACGTGATGCTCGAACTCTCATCCAACCGCATGACGATGCTCGTCGTATCCCATGAAATGGGATTCGCCCGAGCCGTGGCCGACGAAATCCTGTTCATGGCCGGAGGCCGCATTGTCGAGCAAGGATCGCCCGATCTGCTGCTTGATGCTCCGCAAAATCCGCGCACCAGGTCATTCCTGGCCCGACTCAGCGTTCTGGAGGGAGCCCATCAATGACGGTTCCGATTTCGTGGATGCCGCAACTCGGCCGCGGATTGGCGTTGACCCTGGAAATCACGGCGGCATGCATCGCATTGGGCGCCGTCCTCGGCGTTCTGCTTGCCTTCGGCCGACTGTTCGGAAGACGAGGACTCCGGCTTCTCTGTGGTGGCTACATCCGGGTATTCCGCGGGACACCGCTGCTGGTACAGCTCGCGGTGCTGTACTTCGGGCTGCCTGCCTGGGGAATTGCCTTGCCACGCTTCCTGTGTGCCGTGCTTGCACTGGGTCTCAACTCGGCCGCTTACCAAGCGGAGTACTTCCGCGGCGCCGTTCAAGCTGTGGCCCCGGGACAAGTCGCGGCAGCGCAAGCTTTGGGGTTGGGCCGATGGAAGACGGTCGTTGCCGTGATCCTGCCCCAAGCGGGACGGTTGGTGATCCCCTCATGGTCGAACGAACTCATCCTGATGCTGAAGTACTCATCCATCGTGTTCTCCATCACGCTCTACGACCTGATGGGGATGGGAAAGCGGATCGCAGCGAGAAACTTCCGCTACTTCGAAGTGTTCCTGATTGTTGCTGCAATCTATCTGGCGGTGGTCCTTGTCGTCTCGGTGGGGCTTCGGATTCTTGAACGAAACCTCCGTATCCCCGGATTGGGCGGATCAACGGAGTCGATCGCAACCCCTCGCGAGGGCTTGGCGCGCAGCAGCAACTCAAGTGCCGGCTGAGGCGTAAGGGGGGCTTACTCGTCGTTGGAATGGGTCCCTGGCGAGAAATTCCGCGGGGGTGAGGATCACAATCGGCAGGCACGCCGATTGCCCAAGAAGATCGACATCTTGGGGGATGAGAATCGAGCCGGTCGCGTCGGCGAGAGCGGCAAACTTTCTGTCCTCGGGATCCGGAACAACTCCGTATGCGCCCGGATCGAGCAAACCGTCAAACCGCGATTCCTCCAAGAACAGGGACTCATACGGATCCCATGAAATCGGCGGGATCTTCGACAAGATCCGCTCGGATTCACGTCTCGTCTGTTTGCTCCAAACCATCCGCAGGCGATGTTCGCGGATAGCATCCACAACTCGCGCGGAATCGCTTGTGGGGTTGAACGCCGCGGCAACCAACACATGGGTGCGACAACCGCTGCAAGCTTCGCTGGAACGGGCTCAGCCAT
>RXOA01000117.1 GCA_003979035.1 Candidatus Bipolaricaulota bacterium | reverse complement strand
GTAAGCGGAACACGTGTTCCGCTTACGCTCACCAGTGGTACGATGTTAAGGATCCCCGCAGGCGCCGCGCACACGGCGACTCCTCTCGATGATCAATGCCATCTCCTGACCGTCGTGGTGCCGGCGGTTCCGGAGTATTCGATGCCGTAAGCTTCGTGGCGGCTCTATTCTCAGCAGTATCCGTACAAGCGGAGACAGGCTGCGGCTGTCTCCGAAGAACGGGCTGCAAAGGTCGATCCTATCGGTCGATCGTTGGCGGACACATGGAAGGAATGTCATCCGATGCTATCCTCTTGGCGGGCGGGGGATCAGAACGGATGTCCGCCGTTTGTAGGCGAGGTACTCCGGTTGATCGCCCCACTTCGTGTCGGCCCGCTTCTCGAGCATCGGGATCCCGCTGATTCGGGTCAGCAGCAAGGTGACGAATACGGGTGAAATCATCGTTGCCCACTGGAAGCCGCGGAGTACCGGAGCGGCGATGATGGCGATGCCGATCCACAGCACGATCTCGCCGAAGTAGTTGGGATGCCGGGACCACGACCAGAGCCCGGATTGGATGAACCCGCCTCGATTGGCCGGATCGGAGCGGAACCGCCTCTTCTGCTCGTCGGCCGATGCCTCAACGCCGAACCCAACGAGCCAGATGGCAAGCCCGACCCAAGCGTAGAGACCGAGCGGCCTGTGTATGGTTGTCGTCATCGCGGCAAGCGCCGCCGCAAGTGTGACCGAGACCCAAAGCCCCTGCAGCGTCCACGTCATCAGGAAGCGAGGAAAGGACCGCTTGATCTCATCGAAGCGCTTGTCCTTTCCGGTCTTTCGCACTCGGCGCAGCAAGAACGATCCCAGTCGGGTGGCCCAGATGACGACCAGTCCGAGCAGAAGAAGCGCGCGCGCGTCAACGTTCGCGCTGAGCGCGACAGCGGTTGCGGCCACGGCAATGTAGGTGATGCTGCCGGTGAGGTCGAAGAACCGCTCGGATCTCAGCACGAAAGCGGGGACAAGCGCGATCCACTGCATGATGAAGGCAAGGCCGGAGGCAACCGCAAAGACAGGAACTCCCGCCGTCAACGATCCGCGTTGGCTGCCGGCCCAAGACAGCCCGGCAGCGGCAAGCAGCACGAACGGCATTGCAAGAAGCGCGTTTCGCTCAGATCGGTTCATGGATGCATCCCTTTGGGAGATTGGCTCCGTTCGAATGAGGCTATACGCACACCGCCGCACGAGTCAAACCCGGCCGGACCCATCTACAGGGTCAGAAAGCGCGTCTGTCGACCGGAAAGCCAGCGGAACCGGCCGTCGGCGAACGCGGCGTCCTGCTCAAGCACCATCATGAACTCGCGCCCATCCCATTCCGCAACAACATGCTTGATGTAGAGTTCGATCGCATAACACGTGCCGTCGTGCAGCTCCCATTCGCCGGATCCGGGAAGGCCCTCCTGGTTGTTCCATCGGCCGATCGTCAGCCCGGCGCCATGGACGTGGGTCCCGATCGGGTGACAGAAGAAACACGCGTCGAGCCCCTGCTCAACCGCCCGTTCACGTGCCGCGGCAAGCATCTCGTTCCCGCTTCTGCCGAGCGCCATGACCTCGGCCACGATGTCTTGGGCACAGTTCGCGGCGGCCATCGCGGCTTGGAGGCCGGCGGGCGGCTCGTTCTCGCCGGGCCGAAGGACATAGACACTCTCCTGGATGTCGGTGGTAAGCCCCAAGTAGGTGATGCCGAAATCGCAGCGCAGCGTGTCGCCCTGCAGGATGCGATTACGGGCATTGTCCCTGTGGTGGATGTCGAATGCCTGCTCTCTTGCGTCCAGCGAGATCGTGAACGGGAACGCCGGTTTCAGACCGAAGTTGTGGACCTGTTGTCGCATCCACCACACGACATCGTCGGTGGTCGTGATGCCGGGGGTGATCACCAGGGACGAGAAGGCCGTACGGATGATCGCGCGGCTGAGATCGACGAGGTGTGGGTAGATCTCCAGTTCGGTTGCCGATCGCGTTTCAAGCCAGCCGACCGCCAGCCGTTCGGCGCTCCGCACGCGGAAGCCGAACTCCGAGCCGAGCGCATCGATCAGCCATTCGTGCGCCGTGTGGGACAAACCGTCGGCCAAGGGAAATGTCGACGACCTGTTGATGCCGATGATCTGCGGGTCCCGCTCCAGAACGAACTGGGACAGGATCTTCGCCTGCGTCTGATCGGGAGAACCATCCACGCGCTCGTACAGGTCTCCGATGCCGTACGGGCCGATGATCGATCGCTCGACGGTCCCATCCTCTCGAAGGGAGAACAACAGGATCATGCTTCGCGATGCGTTCAGCACCGAGGCCGGGGTAAGCGAATCGAAAACCGGATCCTCGTTGTACTCGTTCCCCAACACGATCCATAGATCGATCTCTTCTCGCGCCATCAGGCCGGGAAGAAGCGTCTCCAACCTCTCTGCGAGTAGGTGGTCCCGTTCGGCCCACTGCCGACGGAGTGGCAGGACTTTGTCGTTCCAAGCGGAAAGCGGTGCCGCGCTGGGAGATGCATTGCGTTCAAACATCGGTCTCCTCCGTTTCGCCGGACCCATCTTTGGTTCCGCGCCCCACAGCATAAACGGAAGCCAGGACGGATTCCTCCTCGATTCTTGCCTCCATGCGCCGCTCGCCCTAGGCTCGAGCCATGGTACGGACGATTGTGGTCAACGATCTGATGCAGTCGGGCTACCGCTATGTCCTCAGCGAACCCGAGGGGGAGCACTTCGATCCAGGATTCCGACCGGAGCTGACACCGAAGGAGATGCTTGCGCTGGGTGTGTTTGGCGGACGCTACATGACCGACTGCCGCGATGAGTTTCCCGCAAGTTGGTTCACCGATGCCAAGCTCTGTTCCTCGCAGCACGACCCTTCGCTCAATTTCTTCGGGATCAACGCTTCCAAGCCGCTCTCGTATTGGCGTGAGAAGGGATGGATCCATCCCGATGACCCACGGGGGTGGTTCCAGTGGTACTGCCGCTACTACCAGGGGCGCCGCGGCCTCGATGACGAGCGTCAGATCAAGCGCTGGAAAGCGATGACGCGGCATATCGCTCAGGTTCGCAAGAACTGCATGCCCGGCGACTTGGATTGCCGCCGTCGGCAGCGGCAGGCGCTTCTCCATTGGGCATACGACAGCCGCGACTTCTAGGAAGACGTTGACACGTCTCGGCCCAAGACGCGCCGCGGTGCGCGGATCGCAAACGATCAACGGCCGCAGAAGTGGATGTTCCCCATGCATTCCGATAGCCTTCCTCCACCAGGCGCTTTTCGCAACATGGCCACGCCTTGGGGAGGTCTCCCATGCGGAGCAGGATCCGGACTCCTATACTGTGCTGCCTTCTTGCCGCCGCATCTCTCTGCGTAGCGGCCGCGGACGATCCGGTCGTCGTGGTTGATGACCGCGGACGCTCGATCGTCATCGCGCGACCCCCGCAACGGATCGTGGCCCTTGGCGCGTTGTATGCCCAGGTGATCGTGGATCTGGAAGCAATCGACCGGCTCATCGCAGTCGCCGACTCACCGGACAATCCGCCGGAGGTCAAGGGCATCTCGTCTATCGGGCCGACCTACGCGCCGAGTGTGGAAACGATTTTGTCGATGGAGCCCGACCTGGTCCTTGGGGCAACCGATTGGGGCGGCGAGCGTTCGGCACTGGAAGCGGCGGGGATCGCGGTGCTGACCACGCCACTGCTGACATCGATCTCCGATGTTCTGTCGAGCATTCGCACGATTGGAGCGGCACTGGGCGACGGTGTGGCGGCGACGGATCTGGCAGGGCGCATCGCCGAAGCCATCGTTTCGAGCGAGAGCCTGGTCATGAGCTTGCCCTCGGTTCGCTGCGCGTTCCTTTATCCGCCGTCCCTGGGAACGCCGCCGTACGCGGCGGGGAGGGGGACGATCGAGAACGACCTCATCTCCCGCGCCGGAGGACACAATGTGTTCGCCGATGTCAGCGGTTTTCCGCAAGTGAACCTGGAGGATCTGCTGGCTCGGGATCCCGAGGTCATCTTCGTCGCGCCGTCCCAGATGGCGTACATCACGGAAGACCCGCTCTTGCGGGGGGTATCCGCCGTTCGCGCGAGGCGGGTATTCGGGATCAGCGCCAGCCGCGCTGCGTCGACCGCCATTTCGGAAGTGCTGATGGAGATGATCCAATGGCTTCACCCGGAGTAGCCAGATGATCCGACGGCCTCGGTCGACGATCCGCGTTGTGGCCCTTCTCGTGGCTGTTGCCGCAGGGGTCTTCGTCGTTGGCGTGGCGATCGGTCCGGTGATGATCCCGCTCAAGGAGACGCTTGCCGCGATCTTCGGCGGATCCGATCCCGAAGGAGCGCGTTCCAGTACGGCGATCATCATCCACCAGGTGCGGCTCCCGCGCGTCATCCTGGGGTTTCTTGTCGGCGGCGCCCTTGCCGTCTCAGGCACGGTGATGCAGGGATTGTTCCGGAATCCGCTCGGCAGCCCCTACATTCTCGGGGTGGCGAGTGGCGCGTCCGCCGGAGCCGCCGT
>RXOA01000116.1 GCA_003979035.1 Candidatus Bipolaricaulota bacterium | reverse complement strand
TGAAGGCGTTTCTGGATCGGCTCCGCAGATGCGAGGCGCTGCGTGACGGATCGCGAGACGATCGCTCGGCGCTGGCGGGGAAGCCAACCGTCTGTGTTGCTGCCGCCGGGGGAACGGGCCACGGGACCCTGCACTGCCTGACATTGATGGAGCGGGCTCTGTTGCGCATCGGTGCGGAGATGTTCGATCTGATCGGCGTCACGAAACACACCCAGGACTATCAGTTGGAGACGATCCATGATGCGCTGGTTTCGATGACCAACGCTCCCAAGGAGAAAGCGCCGCGGTACGGCCGTGAACCTCAACGGCGACGGCGGCCGACTCGCAGCCGCCGCCGTCGCACCTCCAAGTAGGGCCCGAAGGCCGACTCTGTGGAGATTCTTCCTACAAGCCGTAGATCGGGAAGAACTTCGCCTCGATGTAATCGAGGAAGTAGGAAGGTGAAAGCGACTCCCCGGTCACCTTGAGGATCAGATCCTTTGGTTCGTGGATCTGTCCGTAGCGATGAATCTTCTCTCGCGTCCAGTCGAGCAGAGCCTTCGTGTCTCCGCTCTCGATCCGCGCGTCCAGATCCGGGATCTCGCGCTTGATCGTGGCGAGAAGCTGCGCGGAATAGAGATTGCCGAGCATGTAGGACGGGAAGTAACCGAACATGCCTCCCGACCAGTGCACATCTTGGAGCACGCCTTCCGCGTTGTTGGACGGACGCACGCCAAGATACTTCTCCATCGCCGTGTTCCAGGCATCGGGGAGATCCGCGACGGCAAGCGAGCCGTCGAACAAGGCTTGCTCGATCTCGAACCGCACCATGATGTGGAGGTTGTAGGTGACTTCGTCCGCTTCCACGCGGATCAACGACGGCTGGACGACGTTGACGGCTCGGTACAAGTCCTCCGCTGTTGCCGAGGAGAGCTGCGGAAACACGTCGACAAGATCCCTGCGGAACAGCTTCCAGAACGGCAGACTCCGTCCGACCATGTTCTCCCACATGCGAGACTGGGACTCATGGATCCCGAACGATGCGCCATTGCCGAGCCCAAGGTGATGGAGCTCCGCGGGCATCCCAAGATCGTAGAGGGCGTGCCCCCCTTCGTGCAGCGCGCTCATGAGCCCGGAGATGGCCATCGTTTCGATGAATCGGTTGGTGATGCGCACGTCTCCGGGAGCGATCCCGATCGTGAACGGATGGACCGTGTCATCCATCCGGCCGTGTTCGAAATCGTAGTTGATCGCTCGGAGCGCGCGAAGGGACAACTCGTGCTGCCTGTCCAGCGGGAAGCTTCCCTCAATCAGACTGCCGTCGGGAGGCGTTCCATCCTCCATCAGGCGACGCAGCAACGGGACCAGCTTCTCACGTAGGGGCTCGACGATCGTCTTCAGTTCACGGCTGGTCATTCCCGGTTCAAACTCGTCAAGCAGGGCATCGTAGGGGCAATCCTGATAGCCGTAGTACTCGGCGAACTGCTTTGCGTAGTCAACCATCTTGGCGAGATGGGGCTTGAACAACGCGAAGTCGCCGTTCGCCTTGGCTTCTTCCCAGGCCGCTTCGCTCCTGCTTCGATCGATGACGTACTGCTCGAAAAGGGTCGCCGGGATGGCCTTGGTTCGCCGGTACTGCTTGCCAACGACGCGCACGCTGGCCGCTTGGGCCTCGGAGAGACCGTCTTGTCGCTCCAGTGCTTCAAGGTATCCACCGAGTTCATCGGAAACGGACATCTCGAACGCCATCGTCGAAAGCTTGCCGACGACCTCCGCGCGTGCTTCATGCCCCCCCTTGGGGATGTAGGTGCGTTGATCCCAAACAAGCAGGGCCACTGCCGAGTTCAGTTTGCTGATCTCGCGCAGGTATTTCTCGTACTGGTTAAGCGTGTCCAAGCTGATGCCTCCTTTGAAGGTTCGGGTCTACAGGCTGCGATTATAGCGGATGATCACCGTAAGCCGACTGACCCTGGGGAGGATGGAAAAAGGGAGACGCAACTACAGCCATGGTTCGATGGATGAGGCGACAAGAAGCGATGGATGTCCCGCGAATCGAATGACCCCGCTACGGTCGATGACGAACGTTCTTGGGATCCCTGAAACCCCGTACTGCTGTGCGACAGCCGTCGTTCCCTGAACGGGGATCATCTGATGAAACGAATGGTCTTCAAGATAGGAGACTGCATCTTCCGGCCGACGGTCGAGGTTGACTCCGATAAAGACAAGCCCCTCGCTTGCGAAGTCCATCGCGAGCTGATGCAGATGGGGGAGGGTTTGCCGGCACGGCGAACACCAAGATGCCCAGAAGTCGAGGAGAACGACTTGACCTCGGTATGAAGAGAGGGAAACAGGTTGCCCCTCCAGATCGACGAGAGAGAACCCCGGAGCGACCTGGCCGATGCCGTATCCGACTCCGGTTCGTCTGGGTCCGCTGGGGATCGTCGACGCGGATTCCGTCTCGCTCGCGGGATCCGCGTTGGATCCTGATGGAGAATCCTCTGGAAGAAGAGCTTCTGTCTGAGGGTCAGGGGGATCTTCGCTGATGGGATCGTGTGAGCCGACATCGATCGGCTCTTCGACGAACGGGGCTGAATCCGTGTGGCTCAGTTGCTCTTCCGGTTGAGAAGTCTCTGCGGGAACCGCCGAAGGCTGAAGGCTCAACCCCACCCCGATGCCTACACCTGCAAGAATCAGCACCAAGAACAACAGGCCTCGTCGGTTCGATCCCTTGCCATCGGCATTCCCACGATTCTCTCGCATCATGATCCCACATCATACCGTGTTGCGAGCCGGTCCCGCGCCGGAAGTCGGTAGCTTCGATGGGGATGCCGTGTCAGTTTCGTGTGTTTCATCGAACATGCCGATACAGGACGCGTGGGCATCGCCGCGGGAGAGGCCCCTTTGCTCTTCGCTCCCCGAACCGTTCTCCAGGCGGATCTCCGGTGCACACCTACTGCATCGAGGGACTGGAATCGGCTTCATCCGGAACTTGGTGTGACTCGGGCTCTACGGGGCTCACAGGATCAGCGGGTGGCTCCGGCCGCAGCCTGCCTACTTGTTCCGGATGAGAGCGAGGGCGAATGTGCTGTGCATGGAGCGTCTTCTGGAGGTTGCTCATGTGCATCATCGTCAGGCTATTGGCGATTTCACGGGAGATCCCCGAATCGACGAGTGTCTTGAAGAACTCAGCGATCGACTCGGCGATCTGCCGGGAACTCTCGGGGGAGAACACCGTTTCCTGAATTCCCTTCATCAGCCCGGGCATTCTCTCGGAAACGACATCCAGCACCTCGCGGAGATCGTCTGCGCCTTCCAGCGAGCCATCCCGCTCCTCAAGCTCGTCCTCCAGCTCGTCCAATCGATCCTGCATCTCCTCGAGATGCTCGAGCTTCTCGTCGAACCCTTCTCGGATGCGATCCAGGCGATCATCGAACATCTCCTGAAGCTGCTCGAGCCTCTCCTGCTGCTTCTCCTGGAGGCGCTCCATCTCTTCCTCCAGCTTCTCACGCTCCATCCGAAGCCGTTCTCGCTCGCTGCGGAGTGAGTCGGCAGGATGTCGGCCCCGTGTCTTGTCTTGATCTTTCGTCGGTTGATCCTGAGATCTAAACATCATTCTCCTCCTCTTCCGCTCCGCGCTGAGCGCTTCGTGGCTTCGAAGCATCAAGAGCGGCGTGTTTTCTCTTTGCCGGTTCGTATCTTGTTGAGGGACCGAGCACGCGGACACCGCGCCCCAGGACGCGAACACTTCCGTCGACCGAGGAACGTCCGTGCGCAGAGCGGATGCCCAACCGAAACCCCAAGAGCAGCGTTCCGACATTGATTTCGGTGATGTCGGAGGCGAGCGCTTCGGATCGGATCCGCTTCCACGATTCGTCGCGCACCGAAGGTCGACGGGCAACCTGCGATGAGACAACGTTCTGAAGCTGGACGACCTCGATGAGTTCGCGTTGACAACGAGGGCAATGCGACAAGTGTGCCGCGAGGGAGTCGTCCTGCTCCGGTGTGAGCGCTCCGGTGACGAACCACGGCATCAGCTCCTTGGCTTCAAGGCAGTCGATGGGCGCAAGGTCCGAATTGCGATTCTCGATCGTGTTCATGCACTCGCTCATTGAAGCTCCTTGGCGAGGATCCTCCTCGCATGGTACATCCTCGATTTCACGGTTCCCGGCGGGATTCCGAGAACATCTGCCGCCTCATTGACCGTGAGATGGTCGTAGAAGGTGAGATGGAGCACCTCGCGCTGCGCCGGTGAGAGTGCGGCAAAGGCTCTCTCCAGGGCCACCTGTTGCTCCACGTTGGGGGCCGGATCTTCTGTCTCCAGATCCAGCGGCGGTGTTCGCAGCCCGCGCTTCTCGCGCCGAAGCAGACTGTGAGCCTGGTTTCTCGTGATTCCCAGGAGCCAGGTCGACAGCTTGGATCTTCCTGCGAATCGGCCCGCATCTTTCCACACGGCGATCATCGTCTCCTGGAGAACCTCCTCGGCCAGGTGTGGCTCCCGGACGATCGTCTGAGCGAAGCGAAGGACTCGGTCGGCATACTGCTCGTACAGGCGGCGAAACGCGGTTCGGCTCCCTGAGGCAACGGCTTGAATGAGCTGTTCGTCAGTCACGGCGACTTCGACACCCCTTCGCATCGAGTCGATTTCCCTCGACTCCGATCCCAATCCAGGTCCTGGACGCACGATCCAACCAACCAGGGCTTCCCTGATCATGCTTGAGTGGTCGATGGACGACGCTTTGGTTCATCGATCGAAGCGGAGCCTGAGGCCGTCGGCGGCACACGGGCATCCGGCGTCTGGATCGACGAGCGTGACTTCGCTCCCCAATTAAGAACGATGTGCCGATCGCCGATTACCCACCACCCACGGGGGGGAACAACCCGACCCGGTCGTCGTCAACGAGGGATTGGCACCGGTCATGGACAATGCGGCCATTGATGATGACGAGGTGGATGCTCTCTTCGGGAATCCTGAGTTTTCCGACGAGATCTGCCAGCGTGGCACCGTCATGCAGCTGCGCGGAAAAAGGATCGCCGGCTCGTTGTGACGGCGCATATTGGGCGAAGGTCGCGTAGAGCCGGATCTCAACTCTCACTTTTCGGGCCCATCGCTGCGTTTGGGATCGAAGTACCACTTATAGAGAAGCTGCATGTCGTCGGGGAACAGGCCGAGGCGATCAGTGTTCTGAACGGGTGATTCGAGAGACGCATACACTCCGTTGAGAAAGATGTTGCTTCCCAGATCCTCCAAGGGAATGCCTAGCTTGCCGGCAACGTCGCCTACAGTATCTCCAGGTCGGCACGCCACGAAGGCAATCGAAGCCGAGGTCGCTCTCCTGCTGCCGGCAAAGCGTCTCAATTTGCCGTACAAGTGCACTTCAATCATCTCCGACCATCCCATCACCAGGGTCGATTGGGGCGCGGCACGGAGGCGTCCGCGCTCCCGTTCCCGCACGGACAACCCTGTCTTGAGGCTGACGAAGGACTGCCGAAGCAGCCCTTCGTCGGATCCCTTCGACTACTGTCCGAACACCTGATCAATTTCCGAATCAGCAATGTCCCAAACCACGTTGTGTGGCGGCAGCGGTTCGTAGAGCATGAACTCGGGCAGCCGATCATCGAGCTTCGTGAATCCGGCCCTGTGATTGAAGTCGAGTTCGAGATCGAGGATCTCTTTGCCGATGCGTGCGACATCCTCCGCCGTCCACTTCGTTCCCAGCACACCGTTGCATTCCTCGACCATCCCTTCGAAACCGGAGGCGATATCGAGGATGGCGAAGGCGATGAACAGACAATGGCCGGTGGTGTCGATGAATGCCGTCGCGTATTGGAAGTTGCGGGCCAATTCCGCCTTGTCCGGGTTGAGTGGATCAAGCTTCCCGGACACGCCAAGCATCTCCGGGGCGATGGTATAGCCGGACGTGTGGTCGGCGCCCATGGTGGAAACAGCGTAGGTCATCCCGATGCCCTTGATGGCGCGCGGTTCGTAGGCGGGCATGTTCTGACCCTTGACGTGCGGGACGCGGGACACACCAAACACCTTGCCCGTGGCGACGGCTCCTGCCCCCAGGATCTTCCCCAACGGAGTGGCGCGCCCAATCTCGTGCACGAGCTCAATGGCGCGCTTTCCGTCCCCGAATGCTGCTAGGCCGCCTTCCATGGCGACAGCAAGCGCCCCGCCGATTTCGATGGTGTCGAGGCCATACTCATTGCACAACAGGTTGAGTTCAGCCACTTGGTCGAGGTTGTCGATGCCGCAATTGGCGCCGAGTGCCCAGGCGGATTCGTATTCCACGCACGAGGTATGCTCGGACCCGTCCGGCCGATGCCAGGTGTTGGAGCAGGCGATGATGCAGCCGGGAGAGCAGGCATGGTTGTACAGCTCGGAACCCGTTCGCTCCTTGTTTCCCTCGAAAATGGCTTCGCCCGCAATCTTGGCGGCGCCTTCAAACCGACCGGATCGGAAGTTACGGGTTGGCAGTGCGCCTGCTTCATTGATGATGTTCACCAGAACGGCAGTTCCGTAGCTGTTGAGCGCGCCTTTGGGTTTGGTAATCGCATGTTCGGTCAGGGCTGCCGCCATGTTCTTCCGTCCCCCGTTGAAGACCTCCTTGTTCGCGACGGGAACGTCGTCAGAGCCTGTGTCATCGACTACGATCATCTTCAGGCCCTTGCTGCCCATGACTGCGCCCAGTCCGCCGCGTCCGGCATACCGGGTGGGGCGCGCGTTCTGGTCGTTGAAGCAGATGCCGGCAGCGGGCATGCGGTGTTCGCCAGCGATGCCGATGGAGCAGATGTCGACGGCCTTGTGCCCTCCCGATCGTTCAAACAGCTTGGGATAGACCTCGGATAGCTTCTTGCCCGTCCACGCGTCGGCAGTCTCGAAGCTGGCGCCGTTCTTCGTGATCTTCAGGAGCCAGAATCCATCCGCCCGGCCTTCGATGATGACGGCTCGTATGCCCAGCCTTGCCAGTCTTCGGCCCCATCCTGTGCCCGCATTGGCTTCCTTGATTCCTCCGGTGAGCGGAGACTTTCCCCCCACCGAAATGCGAGACGAGGTTGGCGAAGACGTCCCCGTTACGATGCCGGGAGAGAACACCAGCTTGTTGTTGGGCCCAAGTGGATGGCAGGTTGCCGGAACCTCATCATGAATGATGCTCGACGTGAGCCACCGCCCGGCTCGATTCTCGTACTGCTTGGGCATTGGTTCGAACGAAGCGCTCCGATCCGTCATGTTGATACGAAGAATACGATCCATTCAATCGCCTCCCCTATTCCGTTGGTGGATCCGCCAATCCGCCGCCGTAGGTGTACCACAACTCAAGGACCGAAGGCAACTTCCGACAACCCGAATGGGGACTGTTGGGCCACCCTCCGGCGGGACGCCAGCCTCGCCGCGGTTGCCAAACCAGGCGAACCCGGACAGGATAGATCGGCCGACGCATGAAGACGTTGGCTCTCGGAACGGAGGGGCCATGGGCGGGGACTATGCGGCCACCGCGCCGCACTACGACAAAATCCACGCGCACAAGGACTACGAGGGCGAATGCGTTGCGCTTACGGAGCGGATCAGGCGGCGGCACCCAGCAGCTGACAGCCTGCTCGATGTGGCGTGCGGCACGGGACGGCACGTCGAGTATTTCAAGGATGCGTTCGACGTCCAAGGGCTGGATGCCTCGCCCGAGATGCTGGCGCGAGCTCGTCTCCGCAATCCCAATGTTCGTTTTCACTGCGCTAGGATGGAGGCGTTTTCGCTCGATACGACATTCGACGTCATCACCTGTCTGTTCAGCTCGATCGGCTACGTGCGGACGCTTCCTCGGCTCCGCGCGACGATTCACTGCTTGATCGATCATCTCAACCCCGGCGGGATTCTGATCATCGAGCCGTGGTTTACGCCCGCGACATGGCGTTCCCACACGGTGCATGCGTTGCTGATCGACGAGCCGGAGCTGAAGATCGCTCGCATGAGCACGAGCCAGGTGCGGGGCAGCCAGTCGACCTTTGACGTTCACTATCTGATCGGCACGCCTGAGGGCACGCGGCATGCCGTCGAGCATCATCAGCTGGGCCTGTTTCGCACGGAGGATCTGATCCACATCGCGCAAGGCGTAGGACTGTCGGTGGCGTACGACAAACACGGGCTTACGGGCAGAGGCCTTCTGTGGGGATCGCTTGGCGAGGTCGATCCCTCGTTGGCCTAGGTTCGCTTGATCGCAATCGGCGCTGCGTCGTAGTTGGGTGGGCGTTTGATGGTTCTTCGCATCTCGACTTGATCAACCAGATGAGAAAACCCCAGGCGGAGCAAGAAAGTCTGCATCCCTTCATCGCCGGCGTCGACGTTCAGTATGGGAAGATGCCCGACATCAGTCGGGATGGAGTGTGCCAGCGCTCGCAGCAGGGCACGGCCGACGCCGCGTTGCCGCTCCGACCGCCGGACGATGATCGTCAGCAGCCAGTTGAGCGGCAAGCAATACGCGATCACGCCAACACAACCTTCGAGCCGGGATGGGCTCGATGCGTAGGCGCCGAGGAAGCGGACGTCTCCGGGGATGAACGTTGAGGCGCTGAGGCGGTTCTCGAACGATGGAAGCCAGTCCGCGTCTTGCTCCAGGGCGCGGACTTCGTCGGCGCACGCCGGGCGCACCTCCCATCCACCGCCGTCTTCGAAAGCACGGAGTGCCTGCAGATCAGCGGTGAAGCAGCGAAGTCTCCTCGCGATCCGGAAGCCACTCTTCTCGTAGGCGCGGATGGCACGCTGGTTGTCTTGAAGGGCTTCCAGAGCGAACTGCGTGACGCCACGCTCCTCCAGTCGGGGAATTGCGAACTCGAACATCCGTCCGACAAGCCCCTGTCCCCGAAAGGCAGGGAGGATCCCTGTTCCCGCATCATACGCCGTAAGCCGGCCGCCCCAATCGTCGATCCCGATCAAGGTGAAGCCGACGAGGTTGTCGCCATCATACGCGCCCGGCGATCGACCGAAATCAACGGCGTTCTTCTGCATCCGTAGGAGAAGACGCTGCTCGGTCATCCCCGACGAATCCATCGCGTAGTCTGCAAACGCCAACATGAATGCTTCATAGAGCAGGTCGCGGTTCACCGGGCGGACTTGAAGTGCGGACATGGCTGCCTTCCAGTATGCCGTGCTGCGCTGTCGCGCTCAACCGCATGTGCGAAACGACCGCACTTGGGCGATGATCAGGCCTGGAATGACCACCCAATCCGCTCGTCCGATCTCCGGTTCTCTACGCGCCGTAGTCTGGGATTTCAACGGGACGCTGATCGATGATGTAGGGATCACCGTCCACTCTCTCAATGTGCTGCTTGCTCGAAGAGAATTGCCGCTTGTCGACATGGAGAGTTATCGACGTTGTGTCGGTTTCCCGTTGTGCGACTACTACGCGCGGATCGGCCTGGACGTTGCCAACGAAGGGATGTCCAGTCTTGCCGAGGAGTTCTACGCTATCTACCTCCCATTGCTGTCGGCATGCCCTGTGCACCGCGGGGTCGTCGAGGTCCTTCAGTGGCTGGATGGCGCGGGGATCGAGCAGTTCGTTCTGTCCGCTTCCGAAGAAGGCGTCGTTCGGTCTGCAGTTGTTGGTCTTGGCGTCGACCGCTACTTCAGCGACGTCCTCGGTCTGGATCATTGCCTGGTGGATTCGAAGATCGAGCGTGGACGGCAGCTGCTCCGATCGTTGCCGTTTGCGGCTTCGGAGATGCTGCTTGTCGGAGATACGGATCATGATGCCGAGGTCGGAGATGCTCTCGGGATCTCCGTTTTGCTGGTCGCGCAAGGTCATCAGGACGAGCAACGGCTTCTCGCCACGCGACATCATGTTCTGGAAAGCTTTGAGGCTCTGCGGCAAACACTCATCCGGTGTGCTCCGAAGCCCTATCATCCGTGACTGGGGCGTTCACTTGCCTCTCTTCCCGTCAAGCTCCTGCCAGCGATCATAAAGCGCATTGACCCGCTCGACGGCCGCCTGGTGCTCCTCATAGGCTTCGTTCAGGGCCTCGTGGTTCGAGACGAGATCGGGGTCGGAGAGCGCGGCTTCAAGGCGGGATACCTCTTCCTCCGCTTCGATTACCTGGTCCTCGATCGACTCCCACTCCTGCTTCTCGTGGTAGGTTAGCCCCGCACTCTTTGATGCGGATGTTTCGCGCCGCGCCGGAGGCGCTGCTGCGTTCTCGTCTACGGGAGGCGCCGCTTGTCCGGCTGTGTCGGACTCCTGCCATTGGGCAACGCTTCCGTAGTTCCCCCAGTGACCCTTTCCGTCGCTGTGCAGGCCGATAAGGTCGGTACAGACGCGGTCCAACATGTGCCGATCGTGTGTGATCAGGACGATGGCACCAGGAAAGTCGATCAGCGCGCTTTCCAGGACTTCCACCGACGGGATATCCAGGTCGTTGGTTGGCTCGTCGAGCAGGAGAACATCGGCCTGCTGTTGCATCATGACGGCCATGAGAACGCGGGCTTGCTCTCCCCCGGAAAGCCCGCCGACAGCGATGTCCAGCTGGTCTCGACGGAATCCGAAGCGGCTTGCCCAGGCAATGACATGGGTCTCGCGCCCCGAGTCGTAGACCTTGTCGCCGTAGGGCGCCAGGGTCCGACGCAGCGTCTTGTCCGGATCCAATTGCTCGCGCTGTTGATCGAACAGCACCACGCGAAGATCCGTTGCGTGACGGACGGCTCCTCCGTCCGGTGGCAGAACGCCTGCCAACGTGCGCAGCAAGGTCGTCTTGCCGCTGGCGTTGTTGCCGACGATCCCCAGACGCGTTCCGCGATGAACGTAGGCGTCGAGTTCCCGAAACAGCACATGTCCGCCCAGTTCCTTCCGAATCTTCTTCGCGATGATGAGGTCGTGGGTTTTTCTTCCGCGATCTCGGAATCCGATATCCAGCTGTGTGTCGCTTTTGTCACGATGCTGCGCCTCGGCGAGCCGATCGATCT
>RXOA01000115.1 GCA_003979035.1 Candidatus Bipolaricaulota bacterium | reverse complement strand
ATGGAACGCACCTTTGGATGGAGAAAGGGATCGATTCATGATTCGGATTGCGCTCGTTGGGCAGCCCAACTGCGGGAAGAGCACACTGTTCAACCACCTCGTTGGGTACAAGGCGAACACATCCAACTTGCCGGGAACGACGGTGGAGTTCTTGAGCAGCCATACGCTTATCGCCGGCCAGAGTGTGGAGCTGGTCGATCTGCCGGGGACCTACTCGCTGACCTCGTTCGATGAAGCGGAAGCGGAAACCCGACGTTACCTGCTCGATGGCCACGTCGATGCCGTTCTGAACGTGGTGGATGCCTCGCTGTTGTCCCGAAGCCTTGAACTGACCTTGCAGCTTCTGGAGATGGGATTGCCGCTTGCCGTGTGTCTCAATATGGAGGACGAAGCGAGTCGGAAAGGAATCCTGGTGGATTCCGATCGGCTGGCGGAGATGCTTGGCGTTTCGGTCGTTTCGGCCGTGGCGGTCCGGGGGCGCGGTGTGGTGGAAGCGGCGCGCGCGGTGGTGAACGCGGCGCGTGCACGACAGATCGCTCCTTTTCCCCGCTATGGGGATGACGTCGAATCCACACTGGCGAGAATCGAGGCGCAAATCCCCCCTCAGGCTCAGCGGGCGTGTGCTGTTCCGGCACGCCTGGTGGCGATCAAGCTGCTTGAGGAAGACGCCGAGATCTCTCGACGAGTTCACGAGGTGTCTCCGGAATGCCGGCGATTGATCCAGCCGGCGCAAGAAGAGCTGGCGAAGGCGAGAGGGAGGCTGGGTGAAGACGTCCTTGCCGCTGAGCGCCATGCGCGAGCGATGGAGCTGTACGAGGCGACCACCACCGTGGGATCGCCGCAGATCGGACTTCGAGATCGTCTGGACGCCGTTCTCATGCACCGGATCCTCGGAATCCCGCTGTTTGCCGCGATCATGTATGGATTCTTCGTTGCGGTGTTCAAGCTGGGATCGTTGATCGAAGCGCCGGTCATCGGCTGGTTTGACCGGTGGACCGAACTCCTGGCGGGAGCCCTTGGCGAAGGGACCATCGGTTTCGCACTGACATCGGGGATGATCCAGGGGGTGGGCGGGGCAGTGGGCATTGTATTGCCATACCTGCTTCCGTTCCTCATCGGGCTTGCCATCCTTGAGGACATCGGGTATCTGCCCCGTGCCGGGTATCTGATGGACGGATTCATGCACAAGATCGGGCTTCATGGGAAATCGGTGATTCCGTTCATCCTTGGATACGGGTGCAGTGTGCCCGCGGTGATGGCAACTCGGATCCTCGATTCGAAGCGTGATCGATTCATCACGGCGATGCTTTCGGTGATGATCCCGTGCGTCGCTCGTTCCACCGTGATCTTCGGATTGGTCGGGTACTTCCTCGGTCCTCACCTGGCGTTTGCGCTGTTTGTCATCAACATCTTCGTGATCGCGCTGCTTGGAAAGATCCTCACCAAAGTGTTCCCTCGTGTGACGCCCGGGCTGATCCTCGAGATTCCCACCTACAAGGTCCCTTCAACGAGAGTCGTGTTCTCCAAAGTGAGGCTGCGTGTAGAGGAATTCCTCGTGATCGCTCTTCCGGTGCTGGTGATCGGGAGTATTGTGCTCAGCGTGCTTGAGTTCACAGGGGTGGACCGCTACTTGAATCTTGCGTTGCTGCCGATCACGTGGTCGCTCGGCCTGCCGGCGGTGGTCGGCGTGACCTTGGTGTTTGGCGTGTTTCGCAAGGAGCTTTCGTTGGTCATGCTGTTTCAGGCGCTCGGAACATCGCAAGTCGACACCGTCATGTCTGCAGGGCAGATTATGGTGTTCACGGTGTTCGTGCTGTTCTACATCCCGTGTGTAGCAACGATCGCTGCTCTCGATCGCGAGCTTGGACGGACGCGAACGGCTGCGGTCGTCGGGGTCACGGTGGGGACGGCGTTGGTTGTCGGCTTGATCACGCGCGGACTTGCTGCGCTGCTTGCGTGAACGATCCGTACTAGAATGGGTGAACGCCAGCCCCTATCGCTGCGCTCGCGGCGAGAACGTTGCCGGGCTGCCTAACGAGCATGACGAACGGCCATGCTTGCCGATGATCGAGTCAGATCCAATGCCGAATGGGCTGCCTCGGGAGGAACGATATGGACGTGAAACGAGTCGGTTGGGGGATCGTTCTTGTCGGTGGTCTGTTGTGGATCGTCCTGGCTTCGTTTGCCGCCGTTTCCTCCGGGAGATCGTTGTCCGTCGTGGCGACGACGACGATCATCGGGGATGTCGTCGAGAGAATCGGCGGTGAAGAAATCGAACTCACCGTGCTGATTCCCGTCGGCGTGGATCCACACGCTTTCGAACCCACGCCACGGGACATGGTTTCCCTCGCCGATGCCGACCTGGTGTTCATCAACGGAGCCGGGTTGGAGCAAGCCTTGATTCCGCTTCTCGAAAGCTCCGGCGCGATCCTGGTCGATCTAAGTGCGCGGATTGCGCTGCGAACGCTTGATATCGCGGATGACGCCGCCGCGAACGGAGACGGGCATTCCCAAGGAACAGATCCTCACGTTTGGTTCGACCCGACGAACGTCATGATCTGGAGTGATGAGATCGATGAAGCGCTTTCGGAGGCGGATCCCGATCACGGGCAGCTGTTTTCTGCTCGAGCCGCGGACTACCGCGCGTTGCTTGCTGAACTTGACGCGTGGATCTGGGACAACGTCGCTCGTCTGTCACGCGGTCAGCGTCTGCTGATCACCGATCATGCATTGCTCGGCTACTTTGCGGCCCGTTATGGATTCCGGCAGTTGGGAACTGTGCTGCCCGGGTTCAGCTCGCTCTCCGAGCCTTCGGCCCGCGACGTGGCCCGCCTTCAGGACGAAATCGCCGCGTCGGGCGTGACGGCCATCTTTGTCGGCAAGACAGTGAACCCCGCCCTGGCGCAACGGATCGCCACCGATACGCATGTGTCGCTGGTTGAGCTGTACACTGGAGCGCTCGGCGACGCACAGGGACCGGCCGCCAACTATCTCCAGCTGATGCGAACCAACACGACGAACATCGTCGAAGCGCTTCTGGGAAGTGACTCCGAATGAGAGCAGCGGACCGAAGAACGCGCCCGCTCGCCCGATGGTTCGGCCTTCAATGGCCGTCGGTGGGCTCCTGTCGAGCAATGCATGATGTTCAGGCGCCCGGTCGAGCGCGGAGCGGTGTTGAGCACGCGGCGTGTTGCCCCGCGCTCCGATTTCAACACGTCTCGGCGGAGTACCACGGCGTGCCGGCGCTGGAACAGATCACGCTGTCGCTCGACGTGGGGAAGCGCCTTGCTGTGGTGGGGCCGAACGGCGCCGGCAAGAGCACGTTCCTCGCACTTGCGGCGGGGCTTCTTGCTCCCGCGAACGGAACCATCGAAGTGTTTGGGCACGCCCCGCTCGCACACCTCTGCATTTCATACCTTCCGCAGCGTGCTGCTGTGGATTGGCGTTTCCCCGTGACGGTATTCGATGTGGTCCTGATGGCCCGAGGCGGCCGCATGGGACCGCTCCGCCGACCGAGCCGCGCCGATCGGCAGATCGCGCGGGATGCACTTCGTACCGTGGGGATCGCGGACCTCGCCTCACGGCGGATCGCCGACCTCTCCGGAGGGCAGCAGCAGAGGATGTTCGTTGCCCGCGCCTTTGCGCAACAGGCGGAGCTTGTCTTGATGGACGAGCCTCTTGCGGCGCTCGATGTGCACTCCATCACGGAGATCCTTGAATTGATCGACAAGCTCTCCGATCAGGGCGCAACTCCGGTGGTCGCGCTCCACGATCTTGGAATCGCCGGGCAACGGTTTGACCGTGTGCTGCTGCTCGATCGACAAATGGTTGGCTACGGGAGCGCGGAGGATGTCTTGTCGCCGGAGCGCCTTCGTCGGGCGTACGGGAGTTGCCTGCGCATGATCGAGACGGAGGAAGGCGTTCTGATGATCCAAGACACGGCATGCTCCGGAGGGCACATCGATGAGCTTCCTTGAGATGGTCGTGTTCCCGTTCTCGTACCCGTTCATGGTTCGGGGGCTGCTTGCCGCGGTGATCGTGGGAATCGTGTGCTCGGTGATCGGCTGCTATGTCGTACTCCGCGGGATGGCGTTTCTGGGAAGTGCCGTCGCCCACTCGATTCTTCCCGGACTTGCCGTCGGATTCCTCGTCGAGGGACAGGACGATCGGCGCGGGCTGTTCTGGTGGGCTCTGGGGACATCCGTTTTCGTAGCGCTCGGGGTGGGGGCGATCAGCCGACGGGGGAGGATTCGCGAGGATAGCGCGATCGGGATCGTGTTTGCCGGAATGTTTGCGCTGGGGATTGCGTTGATTTCCACGGTTCGCGGGTTTGCCGTCGATCTGGTTCATTTCCTGTTCGGAAACGTGCTTGCCGTGACGGCTTGGGACCTGGCGGTGATCGGAGCGTTCGGGGGCGCCATCTTGTTGCTGGTGGGGCTGTTCTACAAGGAGTTTCTCGTGATCAGCTTCGATCCGACGCTCGGGCGGACGCAACGCCTCCCGGTCCGCCTGTATCAGAACCTTCTTCTCATTCTCATGGCGCTCACCGTGGCCGTGTCTCTGCAAACGGTTGGAGTCGGGCTGATGCTTGCCATGCTCGTGACGCCGCCTTCCGCTGCGTTGCTGCTGACGCGCCGCCTGCCGATGATGATGGCGGCGTCGGCGGGGATCGGCGCGCTGTCCGGACTCATCGGTTTGTATGTGTCGTTCTATGTGGGGATCGCCTCCGGCGCGGCGATCGTGCTGGTGGCGACGGGGTTGTTTCTTGTCTTGCTTGCCGTTTCACTCGTTCGCTCTCGCCGCAGACATGCTTTCCCGGCGAACGATGGTAGAGACGCTTTCACCGCGGGATAAACTGGTCGGACGCGCGCATTCTTGAACCGAACCGAGGTGAATTACTCCTCGGCGGCCTTCGCAAACGCCCGGCGCCGTCGTTTCGGCGAGACCGCCAACGACAACAGGAACAAGATGCAGGCCGCTAGGGCGATTGACGAGCCGATCGGAAGATCGGCGACAAGCGACAGAACAAACCCCAGCACGGCGCCGATCATCCCGAGCGCCGGAGCGAGCAGGAACGCCTTCTTAATATCGTAGACCCACTGCAGCGCCGTGGAGGCGGGAAGCACCATCAATGCGTAGATCAGAAGCCCGCCGGTGATACGAAGCGAGATCGACACGACGATTGCCGAGACAAACAGCACAGCGTAGAAGTGGCCTCTTGCCGGGATTCCCGTTGCCAGCGCCAGCTTCCGATCGAGCAACAAGGCCAGGAATCCCTTTCCGAATGCGGCAAGCAGGACGAGCAATCCGAGCGTGACCGACGCCAGCGTCCACACCTGTTGCATCGTGATCCCCAGCACGCTCCCCCAGAGCAGCGACAACGCGCCGCTTCCGATGCCTGCGCTCGGCGCCTTGTTGAGGAAGACAAGACCAAGGGCCATCGTCAGCGGGAAAACGGCGCCGATGATGCTGTCCGTATTCAACCGGGAAGCGTCCGCCAGCGGCCCAAGGAATGCGGCGGCGAGAGTCGCGAACAGCAGCGCCATCCACACCGGATCCAGTACAGCCACGGCGACACCGAGCGCCGCACCGGCAAACGCGGCGTGGCTCATCGCGAATCCGAGCGATGAGAGGTTCATCCGCACAATGAACACGCCGATGACACTGCAATTCATTGCGGCAAGGACACTGCCGAGAAGCGTTGGCAGCAGAATGGTCCAGGGAAGTCCGAACATGTTACAGATCTCCGATCGAGCCGGCGGACACCGAGAACGCAACCGACGCCTGGTCTTGGTTCGAAGGCGCAATCCGACCATCGACCAGCACGATCGTCCGGTCCGCTGCATCCAGCAATCGTCCGGCATCATGGCTGACAACGAACGTCGTGGCGCCGAGCGAGTCTCGGATTTCGAGGATCGAATCAGAAATCTCCTTGCGTGACGTCGGGTCGAGGTTCGCCGTGGGTTCGTCGAGCAACAGCAAAGCGGCGCGTTGGGACACCGTCCTTGCGAGAAGGACCTTGCGCTGTTGTCCGCCGGACAATCGTCCGATCGGTCGACGAGCGAACTCGCTGATTCCCATGGTCAACATCGCTTCGCGGGCACGGGCACGGTCCGCACGTGTCGGCCAACGGAAGACTCCCCTTTCGGCGAACTGCGCCATCAGCACCACATCGGCGACAAGGAACGGTGTGGATGCAGGAAAGAACAAATCCTGCGGCATATACCCGATCCGGCGTCGCAATCGGTGAGCCGCCACGCTCATCGACTGCCCCCACACGCTGACCACTCCGCGGTTCACGGGAAGAAGCCCGTTGATCACCTCAAGCAGCGTTGTTTTCCCGGCTCCGTTCGGCCCGACCACGGCGACAAGCTCGCCGCGAGACGCAGCGAAGTCGATGCCGTGAAGCGTTCCGCGGCGCTCCCCTTCGTACGCCGCATGCACATCGGCTAGTCTGACGGCGGGTTCCATTGGAAGAGCTCCTCCAATGGGAGCGTCTTGACGGATTGGCTTGCTTGCTCAAGGGTCCCCGTGCGGAACGAGGCGACGACTTCGGGGCGAATCTCGATGGTCACCGTTCGTCCCTCCGGGCCGATGAACCAGACGCGCGGTCGGCACCAGTTGGTGACGCGCAAGTTGCCCTTCCCCGTGGTGCATCCGCAGCCGACCTGGATGCCGTCGGTCAGGCAGGAAAGGGGCGGTGTCGATCCGGCATCGGATTCCGCCGAGATGTCGGAGTAGCCACGGCACCTCAGAAGCTGGAGAGCAAGGCGTCCCATCCGAATCCCGCACACGAGATATGGGCCGAGATGACCGTGCAGGGCCACACCACGTTCGATCAAGACATCGAGGTTAGCATCGTGCTCAACGAACTGCGGATCCGTGTCCAACTCCACATTCGTTTCCACATCGATATCGATATCCTTATCCATATCCTTATTCATGCTCCGATCGGCCATCCCCCCCCCTTTTGAGGTCGTTATCGGCGTCGACGACTCCTCTCTGTGTCCTGGGGAACCTTGTTGCAGATGCGCTCCTGAACGACGGCCCAAATCTCATTGCAGCGGAGAAATCGCCGCGAACAACGCATCGGCGTTGGCACGGAGGAGATCGAGGAACGTCCCGGTGTTGGGCATCGCCCCGGGAAAATTGGACAGGACCACGTGAACAGCGCCGATCTCCTGCGCAAGCTTGGCGCCAAACTGGATGCCGCTCTGGAGATTGTCGATGACCAATGCAACGCCTGCTTCCGTGCCGATGTTGGCGAGCTCCACGAGGTCCCGCAGGGAGAGAGTTTCCGGCGAGTTGTACGTGGCGGCGATGTCGAACCCA
Organism: Candidatus Bipolaricaulota bacterium; assembly: GCA_003979035.1. Taxonomy (GTDB): domain Bacteria; phylum Bipolaricaulota; class Bipolaricaulia; order UBA7950; family UBA9294; genus RXOA01. The sequence goes on along the minus strand of RXOA01000115.1, from coordinate 8,671 downwards.
AGCCACTCGATGAACTCCGCCTGCCAGACGATGCAAATCACCGCGATCTCCTCGACCTTCAACGATGAGGCTTGATGTGTAAGCTCCGTTCCCATCAGGGTGAGCTCACTGTCGTACGCCGCCGCGCGCGATGAGAAAGAAGCCCCCTCACTTGGCGAAACAAGGCGAAGCTGGTCCGTAATGCGGGTGAGTTTGGCGGAGGCCGTGGCCGGCGTGTTCCACTCTCCGGCCAGCTGAAGGATCGACGCTTCGGATCCGATCGCCATGCGCAGCGTGTCCATCCACGGTTCGAATCCCGAGTAGATCACCAATTGGGCCCGCGCCACGGCAGCAAGGTCGCTTGGAGCGAGATCGTAGTGCGCGGGGCAGAAACCGGACGGAATCAGTGTGACAACCTCGATTTCATCACCGCCGACGATGCTGACCATCTCGCCAAGCACGGCGTGGGTGGCGACAACCACCGGAACTCCGGCGGCGAGGCAGGCCACGGCGCCGGTGAGCAGGATCGTGACGAGGAAGATGCGGAAGGGACGGTTGGGGGGGAGCATCATTGCCTCCTTCTTGGGGTCACGGGAGACGAATCCCGGTCGACGTGCCGGACAGACCGCCGTGTTTGACCCCTTTCAGACTGCGAAGGCGGTCGGCCAGCGTTCGAATGGTTGCTGCGTCGCCGCGAACGGCGACAAGTTCCAGACACATATTCGTATCAAGGTGGATGTGGGTCGTCGAGATGATGCACGGTTCAGCCTGATGCTGGATCTGCGTCAGTCTCTCGGAGAGCCCATGTGTGTGGTGATCGTAGAGCAGCGTGATCACGCCGACTACGCTGCCGCTTTCGTCCCATTCATCGCGGACAAGCTGGGATCGGATTGCATCCCGAACCGCCTCGGATCGGCAGCTGTAGCCGCGCTTGTCGGCCATTTCGTCGAGGGCGGCAACAAGCTGCTCCTCCATCGATACGCTAAATCGTATGGTCTGGTTCACGTAACACCTCTGTAGGAATCGTAACATCAAGAGGGTACGCACGGCCTGCCCCGACTGCAACCTCCCCCGGGGGCAAATCGCCGCCTCCGATCGTTATGGTAAAATGCGATACCGTTCCGAGGAACGGACGGATCATGAATCGACCACACGAGACGCGGCGCCTGTCTGCTCTGATGATCACCGACATCGTCGGCTACACACGCCTTGTGCAGCGCGATGAGCGGTTGGCGCTGGAATTGCTCTCCGAGCACAACGAAGCGATCCGCGAATTGCTTGCAGCGCACGGCGGACGTGAAGTGAAAACGATGGGCGACGGGTTCCTGGTGGAATTTGCCAGCATGTTGCAGGCCGTGACCTGTGCTGTGGACATTCAGAAGCGGTTCCACCAGCGCAATCTCGAGGTCCGGGAGAACCGGAGATTCCTCGTGCGGATCGGGCTTCACGCTGGCGATGTCGTATGTCGCGGAGAGGATGTCTTTGGTGACGGCGTGAACATCGCATCGCGGATCGAACCGCTTGCCGAACCGGGCGGAATCTGCCTCTCTCAGCCTGCACATGGACATGTCTGGAACAAGCTCGATATGCAACTGCAAAGCCTGGGGCGCAAAGACCTGAAGAACGTTGAGCAGCCGATGGAGGTCTACCGTGTCATCATGCCCTGGGACAAGACTCGCCCCGATCCTCTGCCGTCGGCTTCGATGGATCGTGTCGCCGTACTTCCATTGATCAATATCAGTCCCGATCCTGATGACGCGTACTTCACGGACGGCATGACCGAAGAGCTTATCTATACCCTATCCAAAGTCCCTGGGTTGAAGGTGATCGCGCAGACCTCGGTCATGACCTACAAAGGAACGGACATCCCGGTGCGCCAGATCGGTCGCGAATTGGGCGTGGGCAGCGTGTTGGAAGGAAGCGTTCGCAAGTCGGGCGATCGCGTTCGGATCACCGTTCAACTCATCGATGCCGCCAACGAAGAGCACTTGTGGTCGCAGCGCTACGATCGAACGCTGGCTGATGTGTTCTCGATCCAGGAAGGGATCGCTCACGATGTGGCCGAAGAGCTGAACGCGCTTCTACATCCTGCGGAGTCGCGAACAACCAAAGGCGCGAGGAAACGTCCGACTGTTGATCTTGCAGCCTATACGCTGTATCTGCGCGGGCGGCACTTCTGGAGCCGAAGGTCTCGCGAGGCCATGGAGAAGGCGATCGACTACTTCCGGCAAGCCATCGCGGCCGACCCTGAGTTCGCCGTTGCCTACTCCGGCCTGGCGGACTGCTACACCGTCATGGCCAATCACGGGCACGCCCGCCCCGGCGAAGCGTTCCCCAAGGCGCGCGAAGCGGCGCAACGGGCGATCGAGCTGGATCCGGAATTGGCTGAGGCTCATGCTTCGCTGGGATTGGTCTACGCGGAATTCGAGCGGGATTCTGATGCAGCCGAGAGGGAGTTCCGCCGCGCGATCGCGCTCAATCCGAACTATACGTCCGCCCACCATTGGTACGCCAACGAACTGATGAACCTCGGGCGGTCTGAGGACGCACTGCGTGAGATCCAGCTGGCTTCGGAACTCGATCCCCACTCGTTGATGCTTCGATACGCCAACGGAGCCGTGCTGCAGGAGCTCGGCCGGCTCGAGGAAGCGCGATCATCGTTTCGGCGAGCATTGGAGGTCGAACCGGGGTTTGCGCCGGCGGTCGTGTCGCTTGCCGAGACAGAGATGACGCTCTGGAACTGGGATGAAGCTGAACGGATGCTGCGCGATGTGCTCCAGCGCGGAACCGGTGTCGACCCGACGATCAGGTTCGCCGACGCGTATGTTCACTTGGTTCGCGGCAATACCCGCCCGGCTGAGTCATTCATCCAAGAGTCCTGGGAGGAAGCCCAGAGCGCCCCAATGCTTGCGCAGCGGTTGGGGATGTTGCTGATCCATCTGCGCCGGTTCGACCAGGCGGCGACGATCTTGCAGCGGTCCCGGGAACTCCACCCCGAAAACGAGACCACGCCGCTCTACCTGGGGGTCGCCCTCCTGCGAGCCGGCTACCTCGACGAAGCGGAGCGGTGCCTCGACAACATTCCGATAGAACAGACAAGAATGCAGAAGGTCAAGTTATGGTCGGCCGTGCTGCGTGTCTTCTGCGCTATTGGGACGGGTCGACACGAGCAGGCCGAACAGCTGGTCGCCGAAATCGCCCGATTGCCGCAACAAGTGAATCAGGCGTACGCGCTGGCGCAGGTTCTCCTTGTTTCCGGGCACGAGGACGAAGGGTTTGCTGCGTTGTCCCGAGCGATCGCCGTTCGCGATCCGATGCTGCGCGAACTCCCTATCGAACAGGCTTTTGATCCATATCGCGATGATCCCCGCTTCCAAGAAGCCCTGGCAATCCTTGGCCTCGCTTCTCTTCCCGCGCCTTCGTCGCGCCGATCCTGAAACAGCCTACATCCCCCTTGAGGCTGCGTCTTGTCGGGGGAGAAAGGTGCCGCCGGCCGAAGCGGTTGTACGAGAAAGGAAGTGCCTGTAAACTGAGGCTGAAGATAGATGCCATAAAAACAGACTAAAGGCGTCATTTGTTTCGAACGAACACTACGATAAGGTACATAATGTGAGTGTATTTGATGTCTAATGGCGTGGTGAACAGCGTGTGGGAACCCTCTCCCCGTAGAAATTCGGACTACGAAGCATCACAGAGTGCTGTGGCCCAGCTGGCACACGCACTCCGTGCATGTGAACTTCTTCACCGCAATCTCGATCTGACTCAGGTGTTTGAGAGCGTGGTTCAGGGCGCCGTCGATCTTGGCTATCGCCGTGCCGTACTGAACGTCCGAGACCCGGAGTCGGGGACCCTGAAGCCTGTGTCGTTTGCCGGACTCCTTCCCGCCGAAATCGAGCGTCTGCAGACGAGCCACTACTCGCTGGAGGAAGTGAAGCCGCTGCTCGAAGAACGTTTTCGCATCAGTCAGTCGTATTTCGTCCGAGAAGGCGAGGTCGATTGGAGCGCTGTGCTCGGAGATCGCTTCGTGCCCGCGGTGGAGAGGGGAAATCCGTGCGACGAATCATGGCATCCCGAGGACGCGTTGATTGTCCCCCTTCTCGGAACGGACGACGCGCTTCTGGGGATGCTGTCGTTGGATGATCCGGCGAATCAACTCCGACCAAGAGAAGACGGCGTGCGGTTGATCGAGGCCTACACCAATCAGGCGGCGATCGCGATGGTCAACGCAACCCTCCTGGAGAGACTGCAGGAGCAACTTCTGGACAGCGCGCTGACGGAGAATGCTCTACGCGAAAGCGAAGGAAGATATCGAACCATCTTCGAGGCGAGCGCCGATGCGATCTTCGTCCTGGACAAGGAGTGGCGCATCACGGTGGCCAACCCCGCAGCCGGCCTGATGTGCGGGTGTGACAAGGACGAACTCGTAGGTTCGCCGATCGACCTGTTCTTGAACGTGACGCATACGGAGAAGAAGCGGATGATCAAGAACGCATCCGGCCAGGGCGGGCCGCTTGGACGCCGATCGACAGGAATCCGGCGCGACGGCACGCCCTTCGATGTCGAGCTTCAAGCGGCAACCATTTCCCTGGATCAGAAGCGGCATATTCTGCTGGTGGTCAAAGACATCAGCCAGCGGGTCCTGGCGGAGCGGCGTGCCGCGCAAGCCAATGAGCGGATCCGCAGCTTGCATGACGCTGCGCTGCGGCTTGCCGCATGTGAGTCGGAGGACGAAATCTGTAAGCTGACGGTTGCGGTGGGGGAAACGGTGCTGTCGCACGACTTCTGCGCCCTGTATCTGGCGACCGACGGAAGGCTGACCCTTGGCGCGTGCTCGGGCGATCCTGAGCCCGCCGGAAGCGCTCTGCCCCTCAGTTATAGCAGCTGCGTCGTCAGCGCATTTCACACCATGAAGCCGGTCATCGTCCACGAATCGGGGCAATCGATGCCGTATGGCACGAGTCAATCAGCGCACATCTCCGCTCTTGCCGTTCCCGCGGGCAGGGTTGCCGCGTTGTACATCGCGTCCCGGAAACCTCGAACGTTCTCCGAAGAAGATATCCGCACCGTCGAACTGCTCGCGGGACATGTCGCCGAAGCAATCCGCAGGCTTCGGCTGCAGGAGAAACTGCGGTCCCAGGCCATGCTTGACCCGCTGACAGGCGTGTACAACCGGCGCTACTTCAACGAAGTCATTGAGCAAGAGATCACCCGGTCGGAACGATACAAGCACTCGGTGGCGTTCTTGATGATCGACATCAATCGGTTCAAAGAGGTCAACGACCTGCTTGGTCATCAGGTGGGCGATCTTGTTTTGCGGGATATCGCAATGCTTCTACGTGACAGCGTCCGAGAGGTCGATTGGGTTGTTCGCTACGGCGGCGACGAGTTTCTGATCGTGCTTCCCGAAACGGCCGACCGGTTGGAGTCCGTGCGGACACGGCTTGAGGAAGCGATGGTCGCTTGGAGCGATCAGACTGCGCTGGTCGATTTCCCGCTGACACTCGCCGTCGGGTGGGCCGAATGGAGTCCCCTGCTGCCGCGGCCCTTGGAGCAGGTTCTGGCGGAAGCCGATCGCAAGATGTACGACGACAAGGTCAGGTGCTATCGGGCGAGAGAGACGAAGCTCGGCTGACCCACTTCGTGCAGCATGGTTGTTCGGCCGGTAAACTGCGACTGAGTTCGACTTCACACAGGGAAATTCTACGGAAGCGAGGAAAACACCATGGCTGCACAAGGCGTGACGCCACGTAGCGAAGACTACTCGCGTTGGTATACCGATGTCGTCCAGATGGCGGATCTGGCCGACTACGCACCTGTACGCGGCTGCATGATCATCAAACCCTACGGCTATGAGCTGTGGGAGAGCATCAAATCCGCCCTGGATCTGCGCTTCAAAGCCACCGGGCACAAGAACGCCTATTTCCCGCTGTTCATACCGATGAGCTTCATTCAGAAGGAAGCCGAACACGTGGAGGGGTTCGCACCGGAGCTGGCCGTCGTTACCCACGGCGGCGGAAAGGAACTGGAAGAGCCGCTCGTCGTACGTCCAACCTCCGAAACCATCATCGGTCATGCTTTCTCGGATTGGATTCAGTCCTACCGTGACCTGCCCATGCTGATCAACCAGTGGGCCAACGTCGTGCGCTGGGAGAAGCGACCGCGCCTGTTCTTGCGGACGACGGAGTTTCTTTGGCAGGAAGGCCACACCGCTCATGCCACCGAGCAAGAAGCGCGAGCCGAGACCTTGCAGATGTTGGACGTCTACGCCGACGTGGCCGTCAATGAAGCAGCCATTCCCGTCATCAAGGGGCTGAAGAGCCCGCAAGAGAAGTTTGCCGGGGCAACCGAGTCCTACGCCATCGAAGCGATGATGGGGAACACATGGGCGCTGCAGTCGGGAACCTCGCACTTCTTGGGACAAAACTTCGCCAAGGCGTTCGACATTCAGTACCTGGACGAAGACAACGAGCAACGGTACGCATGGACCACCTCTTGGGGCGTATCCACCCGCATGGTCGGCGGCGTCATCATGGCCCACGGCGACGACAAGGGATTGCGTCTCCCTCCTCGCCTCGCGCCGATCCAAGTGGTGATCACCCCCATTTGGAAGACGGACGAAGACAAGGAAACCGTGTTCGCGTTCGCAGACAAAGTGAAAGCAATGCTCGAAGACGCAGGCATCCGTCTGCATCTCGATGCGCGTGACGGCCTCTCCCCCGGGTTCAAGTTCAACGACTGGGAAATGCGCGGTGTACCGGTGCGGCTGGAAATCGGACCACGAGACGTCCAAGGCCAGTCCGTCATGTCCGCCCGCCGTGACGTGCCAGGCCGAGATGGCAAGCAAGTGCTCCCCGTCGGAGGATTGGAGCTGGCGATTGCCGAGTTGCTGGAGAACATCCAGAGTTCGATGCTGGACGCTGCGACCAAGTTCCGTGACGAGCGCCTGCACGAGTGCGCTACCTACGACGACCTCAAAGAGATCGTCGGCAACGGCTGGGGCCTCATGTGGCACTGCGGCACAAGCGAATGCGAAGACAAGATCAAGGAAGAGACCAAAGCGACAAGTCGCTGTTTTCCGTTAGATGAAAACAGCGAGTGGAACCCGCAGGGTGCCACTTGCGCGGTTTGCGGAAAGCCAGCCTTTGGCAAGGCTTACTTCAGCCGCGCATACTAGTTGAATCCATGCAGAGAGAGCGCCGTCCCTCTCCGAGGCGACGTTTCTCCAAGCTACTCGCCAGAGTGGCCGTGCTTCTCCCCTGGATCGCAATGACGAGTAGAATCCGGAAGATCAGACATGCGCCCTCTGCGACCCAGCCGCATTCGGGAAAGCATACCTTTCCAGAACCTACTAGTCTGTCCAGTCTCGCAATGGTGTTGACACATCAGACCCACTCGCGATCGTATGGGCCTGCTGCCAGACGGTGATGTCCCGTATGCATTCGCGATTACTCTTGACGTCCTGTAAGACATCAGTATAGACTAACAGAATCATATTCTAACGAGGGAGGACGTATGAAACGCTACCTGGGCATTCTTGTGATCGTCGGGCTTCTTGTGAGTTCGTTAGGTATTTCGGTGCTCGCTAGGACCTACACCGCCTACTCGATGCGACAAGCTGAACGAATCATCCAAACGTGTCGGCTTGGGCCTCACGATACGATTCGCCTCATCCTCGCCGGACGCTCAACGACAGTGCCGAATCTTCATTGCGAGGCTATTGTTGACGCGGGAGTCTCGCTGATAATCGGGAGTCTTTGTCCCGGAGGCAAGGCCGTGAGTTCCGCTGTTGGTACGACGATGGGCCTTACCTCGCACTTCTCTGGCATTTCGAGGGCGCTTTGCAGTGGCCGACAATTCGACTCCGTGACTGTCCTTGAGATGCCAGCCAATGGGCCGATCCCAATCTAGTCCTGACGGAATCTAGGCTGTCCAGTACCGCAATGGTGTTAACACATCAGGCCTCCTCGTGACGTTGCTCCCGGACGGCTCCCCAGAAGATCCCGGAGGGTGCGACCCCCTTGGCTCGATAGCCCTGATGCGGACGCTTGAAGTTGTAGAAAACGATGAAGGATGCAAGCGACGATTGGAGCTGATGCTGCCTTCTGAAGTAGCGTCGGCAGAACACGATTCGCCAGTGCTCATGAAGGATCGTTCCCTGCAGTCGCTCCACGAGCCCGTTGGTCCACGCGTGTCGTGGCTGTGTCCGTGTATGTCGAACACCGAGTTCGCAGCACATCACATCGAACTCTCCCTTGGATTCGCTCCCACCGTCTATCAACACGCGCCACAGCTTCCACCCAGCCTTCTTGACCTCGACGGCCACAATGTCTCTGAGGAACACAGCAGCTTCTCTTGCGTTGTTCGCCGGAACCACCTTCGCCATGGCGTACGAACTGGCAGCGTCACACGCGGTCAGCTGCCACAGCTTCCCCACTCCCTTCAAGTTCCCGATGTAAAACGTGTCGATGCACACGAGTTCTCCTGGGTTCTCTGCCTGGACGTGACGAACCTTTCGACGTGCAAGGTTTCGTTGGGTCCGTTCGGTGAGTAGCCCAGCACGTTCAGCGCTGTGCACCTCAAGGACAAGCAGCCGTTCCTTTCGCGTCCCCAAGCCAAGCCGATGGAGCGACCTCCACACCGTGCTTGGGGAGACAACAACCCCTTCCCGTTCCAGTTGCAGACTCAAGCGTTT